>DATCAX010000607.1:0-2611 GCA_036512375.1 Candidatus Angelobacter sp.
CGCGGAAGGACCTGGCTGTAGCCTCTTGGCAAGTGTCGCCGGGCGGTCCGGATCTGCTGTTCGATGAGATAGAAATTATCGAGCAGCCATTCGCCGGCTGGCGCAATAGGCCGGTTCGCCTGGGTGGCGTCAGTAAGAAGATGGCAGGTTTCATTGAGGATTTTTTCGTTGTCCGCAAGCCTCGCCAGAAGCTGGTCAGGAGCGCGGCTGAGGTCAACTGAGTGCAAAGCGGCCAGGCTCTTGCCGTGCTGCTTCATCTGCTCTTTACTGAACAACTCTGCGCGTAGCGGCGCTTCTTCGCCATGCTTCAGCTTCCACAGGTTCCTGCTCAGACGTCTTCCGAGGTGAAGCAAGTTCCCGTGCATCTGCCTGGTATTCAACGAAGTATCACCTTTTTAAAAACGTTTGAGAGTCTGGTTTGGGATTGCAAGGTTGGAGATAACCGGGTGTTCCAGACGGTGAACAGCGGCTACATAACCTCTATCTACTTTACGCTATAACGCGAAAGAGAGAGCACGAGCGTCTGCCGTATGAGTGTTTTGATATGACGCCGGCCGCTGGGAACCAGCTGTATTCCAGATGATTTTCGAACTCCGGTGAACGTTGATTCGTGCGACATGCCGCTCACGCATCCATACGTACGCGGGACGCGTTCCGTTGACGCACAAAATTGCGAGGGGCCATCGTTCCGATGGCCCCTCGCAGACCGGAGTGTTGTTACTTGGGTGAGGGAGGAGTCTGCGCCGGGCTTGCAGTACCGGGATTCACCGGAGTGGCCGGCGTAACGCCTTTGGGATACAGGGAATCTGATGCCTGGGGTTTCCGCAAGATCAGGCCGCCTTTGCCGCTAGTGGGTCCAAAAAATTGCTCATTCAAGTCCGAATGTATGGATGCGGTAACGGACTTAATGGCAGCTTCCATATTTTTCTGGTGGAGATCGCGGACAATCTCAGCTTTGACAAATTCAAGCGGTATGGTGTCACGGCTGCGAAGCCTGTAGATATTCAAACCTGACATCTCCGCCTCAAGCCTGGTCACCTCACCGGGTTTTAAGGCGAGCAAATCTCTTTCAATGCCAGCGGGAAGGCCGCCTCTGCGCTTCATGCCCAGATCGGTCTTTGGAGGGGAGGGAAGAGACAGGGTTTTATAGACTTCATCCTGAAGCTTTTGCGTTTCTTCACCTCTGGCGGCCCGCTCGCGAATGTCATTGGCGAGCTGCTGGAATTTCTTTTCATACTCCGCGCGCGTTGCCGGCGTACGGTTGGGATTGATTGAGGGAATGATGATGCGTTCCACTTTGAAGGAATCGTATTTAGAAATGTTCTCCTTGTAGTAGGCCTCAATCTCTTCCTGCGATGGGTTACTGTACTTTTCTTCCAGGGAATGGCGGTATGAATCGGCCAGGGCGCGGATGCGGGCAATCCTCAATAGCTCCTGGAATTGCGGATCATTCTCCGCGCCGGTTTTTTCGCCCTCGCCGGCCAGGGCCAGCAACTGCGAGTAACTTTCCGCGAAATTCCGCATGGCTGCCGGCGTGGCTATTTGCGCGGTTACGTTCATTCCCGAAAGCATTTTATTGAACTGGTCCTTGGTGATCACAGTCTGGCAGGAATCAGCTTGCGCCGAACCAGTCTTCACAGAACCCCCGTTAGCCGGGCACACGCCATGGACCACCATTACGGCGGCGTTCGGAGCGACGGTATCGGGATTAAATGACTGTGGCAGCGCCAAGGGAGGCGCAGAAGGCTGGGGCGCGGGCGGTTGAGAAGGAGGAGCACCCGCCGTCTGGGCAAACGCACATGCTCCGGCCAGAAGAGAAATTATAAGAATTCGGATCATGGATGACGAGACCTTCCTCAGCAATAATGGCAAAGAAATTTGGGGGAGTTCGGCTATCGTACCATAGGTTCTTTCGTGCCGCGCGCCTTCCTTCATCCGGGATCACCATTTAAGGCGATCACCTGATGCGATCTTGCCACACCGATTTCCACGGCAGGTTGTGAGCCGCAAAGAGGCTTTCCGGCTTAAACCAGCGAAAAGGTGGTACAAACGTTAAGAAGACCCCGGAGGTAATGATCCGCGCCATGAAATCTTTATTCCAACGTTTTATTTTTCCCGCTTTGTTGCTTTGCCAATTTGCGGCCGCTCAACAGAACGTGCGCACCATATTTCTGGTTCGACACGCCGAGAAGGTCTCTACCGCCGCAGATGCCACGCTCAGTCCTGAAGGTGAGAAGCGGGCAGAGTGCCTGGCAGCGACGTTGAAAGATGCCGGCATTAAACAGATTTATGTGACTGATGCAAAGCGCACACAACAAACAGCGGCGCCGCTGGCCAAAGCACTGAAAATTACACCTAAAATTCTTCCCGCCAAGGACCCCAACGCGCTGATCAAGAACCTGGTTTACACCGGCGGCGGGAACATTCTTGTGGTCGGCCACAGTGACACGGTGCCTTTTGTGATTGCGCGAATCCAGGGCGGCACAGTTGCGCCTATCGGCGAGAATGAATATGACCGGATGTTTGTGATGACCATTGCAGAAGCAGCCGGTATGCCGGCAGCCGCGTTGCACTACTGCAGTGCTGGAACTCCCGCAAAGGCAGCGCCCAT
>DATCAX010000608.1:0-5933 GCA_036512375.1 Candidatus Angelobacter sp.
TGAATAGTGATTTGGCAAATTCGACATGTCGGCTTGGCAATCTTGAGCACTGTGCTCTGCTGGGCATTTTGTCCAGCGCCCGTGCTCGCCCAAGCGGCTACTGAGGACCAGGTGAAGGCTGCTTACGTCTTCAACTTCGCCAAGTTTATCCAGTGGCCGGCGGAAGTATTCGCCACGACAGACGCTCCCATGAACTTTTGTGTGCTGGGCCGCAGCCCTGTTGTAGATGAATTGGATTCCTCGATGACTGGCAAGAGCGTGAATGGACACGCAATCGTGGTCAGGCATCTGCACAGCCCGGACGAAATCAAAGGCTGCCATTTGATCTTCCTGGCCGCCAGTGCGGGAAAGCAGCAGCAGAAGCTGATTCAGGCGGCCAAGGGGTCTGCTGCGCTGCTGGTGGCGGAAACGCCGGGATTTGCGCACGCCGGAGGCACCATCAATTTCATCATGGAAAATGGCAGGCTCATTTTTGAAGTGAATATCAACGCCGCAGAGAGCGCGCATCTGAAGATCAATTCCAAGCTGCTTGCCCTGGCACGAATTGTTTCTCCAACGGAGGAAAAGCAGCCATGAAGCCTAAAGTTGAACCACCGATCAGGCGCAAGTTGATTCTCATCATCATGCTGATTGTGGGCGCCACGCTGCTGCTTGCATGCGGCGCTTTTGTAGCCGATGAAATTTATACGGTTCGGGCAAGCATGTCGAAGGAAAACACGATACTGGCAGACCTTGTGGGTTTTGACAGCACAGCGGATCTCTCGTTTAACAATCAGCATGATGCTTCTGAGATACTTGCAGATCTTCGCGCCGAGCCCGATATGATCGCGGCGTGTTTATACAACAAGAACGGATCTCCTTTTGCCACGTACACCCGAAGCGGAGTCGATCCGCGGATCATTCCGGCGCTCCCTAAAGTGTTAGCCAGCGGCTTTAGAAACGGTGCTCTTTACATTGTCCGTCCGGTCCGCCTCGATGGAGAGACGATCGGCTACGTACTGCTGATACACGACCTGGGCGAATTGAATCAGCGCCTTCTGCGCTATGTTGTGATCGCTCCGCTCGTTTTGCTGGTTTCGTTGGCGCTGGCATTCTTTCTAGCATCCAGGCTGCAGAGGGTCATTTCCGGGCCGATCCTTGCTTTGGCGCAGCGGGCCCGTTCCATCCGGAACACTTCGGATTACGCTATTGGCGATCAACACGGCGGGTACCGTGAAATCAGGCTGCTGATCGAAAGTTTTGATGACATGATGAGCGAGATCGCGCGCAGAGACAGCGAACTTCAGCAGCATCGGGAGCACCTGGAAGAGGAAGTCTCCGCGCGTACCGGCGAGTTGCGCGGCGCCATGGAGCAACTGGAGCGCTCCAAAACCGCGGCCGAGGCTGCCAGCAGCGCCAAAAGCGAGTTCCTGGCCAATATGAGCCATGAGATACGGACGCCCATGAACGGCATCCTTGGAATGACGGAATTAACGCTGGACACCGAGCTCAGTTCGACGCAGCGTGATTACCTGACCGTGGTCAAATCGTCGGCTGATGGGCTGCTCAGCATCATCAATGACATTCTTGATTTTTCCAAGATAGAGGCGGGCAAGCTTTCGCTTGATCCGCGTTCGTTCGCTCTTGAAAATGCAGTGGCGGAAACCATGAAGACTCTTTCTCTTCGTGCCCACCAGAAGGGGCTTGAACTGGCTTTTGAAGTGGATTCTTCCGTTCCGGCGTACGTCGTGGGCGATGATGGGCGGCTGCGCCAGATCATGCTCAATCTTCTGGGAAACGCCATTAAATTTACCAGCAAAGGCGAGGTCGTTCTTTCTGTCCAGCGGTTAGAGCAGGATACAGACGGCAGCGTTATTCAGTTCTCTATCCGCGATACCGGAATTGGCGTTGCCACTGACAAGCTTGACAGGATTTTCGCGGCTTTCGAGCAGGCGGACAATTCCACCACGCGTCACTATGGCGGGACTGGATTGGGGTTGAGCATTTGTTCCAGGCTGGTGGAGATGATGCAGGGAAAAATCTGGGTGGAGAGCGAGCCCGGCAAAGGTTCCACGTTTTACTTTACCGCGCGTTTTGGTAACTCTGAAGCGCCCGCGAAGCACACCGTCGACCTCCGCATGGACCAGCTACGCGGTATGCGTGCCCTGGTGGTTGATGATAATTACACGAACCGCCGCATTCTTCATGACATGCTGCTGCAATGGAAAATGTTCCCTGAACTCGCGGATTGTGGAGCAGCCGCGCTCTCCATGCTGCACCGTGCGGTCGCCGAGAAACGTCCTTATCCTTTGGTGATTGTCGATCGCCATATGCCTGAGATGGATGGCTTCACGCTGCTGGAGAAAGTCCATGCTGATCCTGCCCTCGGCGCCACCGCAATCATGATGCTGACCTCCAGCGACCAGCCTGAAGATCCACGCCGTTGCAAGGAACTAGGAGTTGCCGGATACGCAATCAAGCCGGTCTCACGGCAGGAACTGCTTCGGCTTGTCCTGAAAACGTTAGGTGAGGTCCCTGGAGAACAAAAGCCCGCATCCCCCGTTGCAGTCTCAGTTGTTCCGCCGATTCCGGAGATTCCCAGTTTGAGCATCCTTCTGGCGGAGGACAACGTGTTTAACCAGAGAGTAGCTCTGGGCTTGCTGGGTAGAATGGGCCACCAGGTTACAGTCGCAAACAATGGACTGGAAGCAGTGGAACTCTATTCCAAAAATCATTTTGACCTGGTACTGATGGACATTCAGATGCCGGAGATGGACGGGTTTAGTGCAACAAAATTGCTTCTCCGCCAACAGCATGAATCAGGAATCATGGTTCCCATCATTGCTATGACCGCGCACGCCATGCAGGGTGATCGTGAAAGATGCATGGCGGGTGGCATGCATGGCTATGTTGCCAAGCCGATCGGCCGCAAAGACCTGGCTGAGGTCATTGCACGGTATTGCTCGCCACTATCCCCGGCAGGACCGCCTGCTCACGGCTTGGGGTCCGAATCCGTGCTTCAGCCGGAGACCGCAGGGACCATTTAAGCCCAGGCCCTTCGCGTCCTCACGTTGAGCAAATTCGCATGCTTAAAATCAACCTCTTCTTTTTTGGGTGCGCTAGTTCTTTTCCGCAACCTCAGCCCTCCAAGCGACATCTAACCCATTGACAGTAAGTCACTCATATCTCATAATGGTTCTGCTGTGATAGTGAATCCATTGATTGTTAAGGACTTATAGGCAGGGGAGGCTGAAAACCATGGGCAAAATTATTGGAATTGATCTGGGAACCACCAACTCGGTGGTGGCGGTGATGGAAGGCGGCGAGCCGAAAGTTATCGCCAATGAAGAAGGCGGCCGCACCACGCCCTCGGTGGTCGGCTTCACCAAGTCTGGTGAGCGCCTTGTTGGCCAGGTGGCCAAGCGGCAGGCGATCACCAACCCGGAAAACACGGTTTATTCGATCAAGCGGTTCATGGGACGCCGCTATGACGAAGTGAATGAAGAAATGAAGATGGTCCCGTACAAGGTCGTGCGCCAGGGAGACCACGTTGCCATCGTAGCGCAGGGACAGGAGTACACGCCGCAACAGATTTCGGCGATGATCCTGCAGAAGCTCAAGAAAGCAGCGGAAGACTATCTCGGGCAGTCGGTAACGGAAGCCGTCATCACGGTCCCGGCGTACTTCAATGACGCACAACGCCAGGCGACCAAAGATGCCGGCAAAGTTGCCGGTCTTGACGTGAAGCGCATCGTCAATGAGCCCACGGCGGCTGCCTTGGCATATGGCCTGGACAAGAAGAAGGAAGAAACCATCGCTGTATATGATTTCGGCGGCGGCACGTTCGATATTTCGATTCTTGAAGTCGGCGAAGGCGTGATTGAAGTGAAGTCCACCAACGGTGATACGCACCTGGGTGGAGACAATATCGACCAGCGCATCGTGGACTGGCTTGTGGAAGAGTTCAAGAAAGATGAAGGGCTGGACCTGCGCGCCAAGGGTAATGAGATGGCGTTGCAGCGCCTGCGTGACGCGGCGGAAAAAGCCAAGATCGAACTTTCCACGACCATGGAAAGCGAAATCAATCTGCCGTTCATCACCGCGGACGCAAGCGGCCCCAAGCATCTGGTCAAGAAGCTGACGCGCACCAAGTTGGAGCAGATGGTGGATGACATCATCCAGCGCTCGATTGGGCCGTGCAAGCAGGCATTGAAAGATGCGGGCATTGACGCCAGCAAGATCGATGAAGTGGTCCTGGTAGGCGGACAGACGCGCATGCCTCGTATCCAGACTCTGGTAAAAGAGCTATTTGGCAAAGAGCCGCATAAGGGCGTAAACCCGGATGAGGTTGTTGCCATCGGCGCGGCGGTACAGGCGGGCGTGCTGGCAGGGGACGTGAAAGATCTGCTTCTGCTCGACGTAACTCCTCTGACGCTCTCAATTGAAACGCTGGGCGGCGTGGCTACGCAGATGATTCCGCGCAACACCACGATTCCGACCAAGAAGACGGAGACGTTTTCCACGGCGGCAGACAGCCAGCCTTCGGTTGAAGTTCACGTGTTGCAGGGTGAGCGTCCGCTGGCCAAGGACAACCGCACTCTGGGCAAGTTCCACCTGACCGGCCTTCCGCCGGCTCCGCGTGGCGTGCCCCAGATTGAGGTGACCTTTGACATCGATGCCAATGGAATCCTGAACGTGACCGCGAAAGACAAGGCCACGAACAAGGAGCAGAAGATACAGATCACCTCTTCTTCCGGCCTGAGCAAGGAAGAAGTGGAGCGCATGGCCAAGGAAGCCGAAGCACATTCGGCGGAAGACAAGACCAAGCGTGAGGAAATTGAGGCCCGTAACGGCCTTGATAGCCTGGTCTATCAGGTAGAGAAGATGCTGAAGGAGAATGGCGACAAGATCTCTGGCGACGATAAAGGCCAGGTCGAGTCGGCCGTTGCAGACGCGAAGAAAGCGCTGGAAGGCACAGACGCGGCAGCCATGAATTCGGCCCGTGAAAAGCTGACGGCGGCTTCGCACAAACTGGCAGAGGCCATGTACAAAGCGCAGCAGCCACCGGCGGACGGCGGTGCTGGTGCAGGCCCGCAGGCAGGCGCTCCGAGCAATGGCGCCGGCCAGCATGAAAAGAAAGATGAAGGCGTGATCGACGCTGAGTACGTTGACGTGGAGGACAAGAAATAAGTCCTCCGGACTTTTTAGACGGCGTGGGCGAAGGCGGCGTTAAGCCGCCTTCAGCCTATGCGGCGAGGAGACCCTTTGAAAAAATATCTGGTGGTGAAGATGGCGGAAGGCTGGAGTCACGTGGTGAACTGGGTAGTAATGCCCGGACTTTACACGATCGAAGCGGCCCAGCAGTTTGTCGACAGCGCAATAGCCGACGAGCCGGATGCCCGGTACATGATCCAGGAAGTGGGCACGGCGTAAGGTAGCAGGTAGCAACTAGCGGCTGGCAATTAGCCAAGTCTCGTTATGTCAGCAAGATGTGAGCCCGTGAAATTGCGCTGATGAACGCGGATAGAGAGTGGCCGCGAATCAACGCGAAAAATGCGAATGAACTGTAAGCAATAAAGCAGCAATAATTGTAAGGTCAAGAAAGATGACGTTCGGCAGTGATCCAGCGCCGGAGGCGCGTTGCGAAGTTAGCCTACTCTGAGGCGAGCGAAAGCGAAGACCGGAAGGGTGGGTAGGCAGCAGAAAACCGTGAGCCCCTGAGGGGGCGGCACACAAACCTGGAGAACCGATGAAATATATGAGACGTCGTGGCCTGCGGATGTTTGCTGTCGCGGCCCTTTTGCCCATGATGGCCCTCGCACAAAACAATGTGCAAGCACAGAAGCCTGCCGCCGGCCCGCAAGACGCCACATCCCAGCAGGTCACGCAAATGGTCCGTGACTTCCTGTCCAACGTGCCCAAAAATGATCCCAAAGTTTTTCAGGAATTTTTTG
>DATCAX010000609.1:0-5950 GCA_036512375.1 Candidatus Angelobacter sp.
TGCGCATGCCAAACGTGCTGTCACTGATCGATTCCACGTTTTCATCGGCAATGGGCTGGTAGAAACTGGGCCAGCCGGTGCCTGACTCAAACTTGGTTTCAGAGCTGAACAGCGCTGTGCCGCAGCAAACGCAGCGGTAGAGCCCCTGGTCGTGGTTGTTCCAGTATTGCCCGGAAAAAGCCATCTCCGTGCCATCTTCGCGGGTTACGTTGTACGCGCCCGGCGAGAGCTGCTGCTTCCACTCATTCTCACTCTTAACGATCTTGGGAACGTGTACCTTATCTTTGCGGTCGCCGGCATCGGTAAACTCCACAATGTCCACTTCCTGCGGCGCGCCACTCGGCTTATGTTCAGCGCTGGCTTCTGCTGTCTCGCTCTTCTTTGAAAAAATGCCCATATATAAAAAGTATAGTCCTCCGCCAATGGTTGCCGCAGCAGCCAGAAAGGCGCGTCGAGAAGTTTTACGGGAAGACGACGTCTCTATCTCGTTGAACATTGCCGCCTCCAGATGTTCTTCAATAATAGTACGGCTAGAGCCGGACATTGGATTTCTCGCAGCTACGAGAATACGGCCAGATGGAATCCTGACATCGCAGGGGCCGTCCCTAACGATGAGGTTACGCTGCTCCGCCTGCGGCTTCAAGGTGGGCTTCAAACGGCAGAAACACGGTAAACACGGCGCCGCCCAGGCCGTTACTGTTGGACGTGTCTAACTGGATCGTTCCCCCATGGCGCTCGGCAATCTCTTTGCTCACCCACAGGCCAAGCCCGGTTCCAACATCTTCTTTTGTAGTGAAGAATGGCTCAAAGATGTGTGCGTGGTTTTTCTCCGGGACCCCCGGGCCATTATCGGCAATCTGTATCGCCACGCCTTTGCCATGCTCGGATTGCGCCGTCGCCAGCGAGATGCGGATTTTTCCGCCGGGCTCAACCGCGTCCGCCGCGTTGGAAATCAGGTTCGCCACCAGCTGTTTGATCTCTCCCTGCAAGCCCTGGATCGGCGGACAATCCGCCAGGTCCATCTCCAGCGCAATGCTCTTGCTCTTTATCTTATTCTCGTAGAGCCGGACCACCGACTCAAGCACGCCGCGCAACGGAACCGCCCCCGGCTCGGACGAATCGCGATAAAAACCAAGCGTCTGCCGCGTAATGTGCGAGACGCGGTCCAGTTCCTGCTCCGCCATATTGAGATAATTGACAATGTCTTCCGGCAGGTTCCCCGTGTTCTTTACGATGTAGATCAGGTTGCACACCGCTTCCAGCGGATTATTAATTTCATGCGCCACAGTTGCCGCCAGCCGTCCCGCGGCCGCCAGCTTTTCTGCTTTGCGCAGCACGCTCTGGGCCTGCTTTTCCGCCGTTACGTCGCGGAAGACCAACACTACGCCGCGCAGCTTTCGCGCATCATCGAAGATCGGTGCGGCGCTGTCTTCAATCGGAATCACATGGCCGTCCGCGTGTTGCAAAATTGTGTGGTTGGCCAGGCCCATAATACGTCCCAGTTCCAGCACCTTGGCCACCGGATTTTCCACCGGGTTACGGGTCTCCTCATTGAAGATAGGAAAGACCTTCTGAATCGGTTGTCCCTGAGCTTGCCGAAGCTTGATGCCGGTCAGGTCTTCGGCAATCGGATTGATGAAGATCACCATGCCTTGCTCATCCGTGGCGATCACCGCATCGCCAATGCTGCCCAGCGTAACGCGGAACCACTCTTCGCGCTCGCGGATTTCTGCCGCATACTTCTCACGCTGCGCCATCTCACGCAGGATGTAAAACCCCAGCAGAACCAGCCCGACGACTGCCAGAATCGTGGCCAGATAGAGCGTCCGCATCAGCGACCGGGTGCTGCTGCTCACGGCCTCAAGGCGCACCGCTTCCAGCGAGCTTTCGTCGCGGCTCATCTCCGCTATCGTCGCGCGGATCTGGTCCATGGTGCGCTTGCCCATGTCTGAGAGCACTATGCCCCGGGCTTTGTCTTTTTCGCCTTCGCTGAAAAGCGCAATCGTGGTCGCCAGTTCATCCAGTTTCACCTTGCTCAGCGTGTGCAGCGTCAGCACACGCGAAAGCTGTTTGGGATTGTCCGCCACCAGTTCCGCCAGGCTGGCGATGTGCGAATCGATTTGCTGCACCGAGGCGTTGTAGGGCTCCAGATAGCGCGCCTCGCCGGTGTAGAGATAACCGCGTTGGCCGGCCTCAGCGTCCTTCAGCAGAGACACAACAGTCGCCAGTTCCAGTTGCACCTGCTGGCTGTGCTGCACCCAGCCCTGGTTGCTGTCCTGCACGGCAATCTGCCGGCGCGTAACGGCCGTGTTGATTACCAGCACGGCCAGCAAAATGGCAAAGCCGCCAATAACGCTAAATCGTTTGTAAATCAGTCGCATGCGAAAGTGGCCGAGGGAAAAACGGGTACCCGGGTTGATGCATTTTAACCTAAGTTTGCGGGATCGTCAGTCTGGTGGAACACCGGGGCGGGCGTTTTTCTCCCTTTGTCCTTCGGAAGCCCGGCGCCGGAATACGAACCCGGGACCCTAAACACGCGATTTTCGCGTGGTGGGCTGGGAAGCGCAGTCAGAAGAATCCCGGTGCGCCGGTTGTAACCATTCCGTTACAAGGAGTTCCAACGAAACACTCTTAGTGAGGGTCCGCTGTGACCGCCGTCACACACACGCGTGACATTCCTCATCGACGCCTTTTCCTGTGCGTGCGATTCTCTCATGACGGGAAGCAAACTCTCAGGTAATAGAAACACTCCTTCGCGCCGCTTCCCCTTCGGGCCGATCCACGGGATATCCATTCGACTAAAACATTTCTCAGGCTGCAATAGCGGTGCCGCCTTCGGAGGGCATTATGCGCATTCTTATCGTTGAAGATGAACCTAAATTGACAAGAATCCTGGTTAAAGGTCTGGAGGCAGACCATTTCGCCGTTGACTTTGCTGAAAATGGAGAAGAAGGGCTGCAACTCTCCACTGAAATCGACTACGATCTCGTGATTCTAGATTGGAACCTGCCCAAACTGGACGGGTTGACCGTGCTGAGAAAGCTGCGCAAGTCAGGGTCGGTGGCGCGCGTGTTGTTCCTGAGCGCCCGCAAGGAAATTTCCGACCGCATCATTGGCCTCCAGGCCGGGGCAGACGACTTCCTGGTAAAACCATTTTCCTTTGCAGAACTCAGTGCGCGCGTGAGTGCCCTGTTACGCCGTCCCACCGAACTGCTGGACAAGATCACCGTCGATGATCTCGTTCTGGACCGCATGCGGCACAGCGTCATCCGCGCCGGCAGGAATATCAGTCTGACCCAGCGGGAGTATTCGGTCCTCGAGTATCTGATGCGCAACGCCGGGCGCACCGTCACCCGCACCATGGTGGTGGAGCACGTATGGAACCTGGGATTTGAGGGGCTCACCAACATCGTGGATGTTTACATCAACTATTTGCGGATAAAAATCGATCAGGGCTCTGGCAAGCCGTTGATTCACACCGTGCGCGGCGTTGGCTATTCCATTACCGCCACGGAAAGCGGCGCACCGACCCATGCCGAACCTGGATTCCGCGGCCTCCAAAAGGCCAACCATGGTCCGGGAGGCCAGTCCGCGCCGTAAAGTCGCAACGAATCGCAACCGTAGAGACGTGGCATGCTACGTCTCTCTGCCTATTTGCTGACTGCCATTTGCTGCACCGCCGCCTGGTACTCCTCATACGTCCCTTTGAAATCCTCGATCTTATGATCATCAAAGTGCCAGATGCGGGTGGCAACTTCGTCAATCAGATCGTGGTCGTGCGTGACAAGGAATACTGTTCCCTGGTAGCGCTGCAGCGCGATGTTGAGCGCGTTGATCGACTCAAGATCAAGATGGTTGGTGGGTTCGTCCAGTACCAGAACGTTGGGTTTTTGCAGCATGAGCTTGCAGAAAAGGATGCGCGCAGCCTCGCCGCCGGAAAGTACGTCTGTCTTTTTGGTGGCTTCGTCGCGGACAAAGAGCATCTGGCCCAGCAGTCCGCGGATCTCTTCATTGGAAACCGAAGGGTCCCACTGAAATATCCAGTCCAGAATGGTGCTGCCTTTTTCGATCAGGCTGCGATGGTCCTGCGGGAAATAGCCGATAGCGGCTTCGTGTCCCCAGGTGGTTTTGCCGGCATCAATGAACGGACCAGTGTAACCGGAAGTCTGGCGCAGCTCAGATTCAGGCGTGTTGGGCGAGTTGGCCAGTAGCGCGTTCAGCAGCGTTGTCTTGCCCGCGCCGTTACGTCCCATGAGCGCGATTTTTTCTCCCCGCGTCACGCTTGCAGTAAAGTCCTGGATGACGTGATTTTCACCATATGACTTGGTGATGCCCTCGAGCTCAAGAATATGTTTGCCTGAAGGCCGTTTCATTTCAAACTTGATGAAAGGCCGCGCAATGTTAGACCGCGCCAGCTCCGTAAGCTGAAGGCGCTCAACTTCCTTGCGTCGCGACTGTACCTGGCTGGAACGCGTACCGGCGGCAAACCGCTGGATGAACTCCTGGAGCTGCGCAATCTTTTTCTCGCGCTGCGCATTCTGTCCTTCAATCTGCGAGCGGATCTGCGTCTTGGCCATCACCATGTCGTCGTACCCACCGGTATAAGTGATGATGGTCTCGTAATCGATGTCGGCAATGTGCGTGCAGATGCTGTTCAGGAAGTGGCGATCGTGTGAGATGGTAATCAGCACGCCGTCATAGCGATTGAGAAAATCCTGGAGCCAGTGAATGGAGTCAAGATCAAGATGGTTCGTCGGTTCGTCCAGCAGCAGGGCTTGCGGATGGCCAAAGAGCGCCTGTGCCAGCAGCACGCGCATCTTTTGTCCGCTGGGCATCTCGCCCATCTTGCGCTCATGCACACTGTCCGGGATGTCGAGCCCCTGCAGCAGAATGGCTGCGTCGGTCTCGGCGGAGTATCCGTCTTCTTCGCCAACCACGCCTTCAAGTTCGCCCAGACGCATGCCGTCTTCATTGCTCATCTCGGGCTTTTCGTAGATGCGGTCACGCTCTGCCATGGCGGCCCACAGGCGTTTGTTGCCCATGATCACGGTATCGATCACGCGATACGCATCAAAGGCGAACTGGTCCTGGCTAAGCACGCTGAGCTTTTTGGGGCGGACCACGTTGCCCTTTTGCGGCTCCAGTTCGCCGGAGAGCAGGTTCATGAAGGTCGTTTTGCCCGCGCCGTTGGGACCGGTAAGGCCATAGCGCTTCCCCGGCGTAAACGCCGTTGAAACCTCTTCAAACAATATTTTTGCGCCGTAGCGCATGGACACGTTACTGACTGAAATCATTAGTTTTTTAGGAACTGCGAAGGGAATTCCGGCTTGCAAAGGCGGGACCGCAGCTGTCTTCAATATTTTAGCACGCTTCGCGTGCTAGAACGGCTCTGCAGAATGGCCCGAGCCATCATGTATCCGCACCTGTTGCAGCGCCGCTCAGCGCGCAAGTCGGCTTCGCGGCTGAAACGTCCCTAGTAATGATTCTTCTGCAGCGAGTCAGTATCAGGACACGACTTCCAGTCGGGCCGTACGGCTTCGCACAGCAAAGGGCGGGATCAAACAATCTTTCATCACCGACGCCACTGAACCATTCCCACCTGCTGCTCTGTAAGCTGCCTGGCGCCGGTGCCATCTTCTTTCATGATCGAGAGCGTGCAACTGGGGGAAAGTCTGGGCTTGGTGGGGTTGATACAGGAAACAAATGCGATGAATTCCCCATCAGGTGACCACACCGGCCAATCGTCGCGGAGCCCGATTTCCGTCTCTCTGGTCAGCGGCACGGGAGCAGATCCGTCTGCCTTCATGGCCCAAATATTGACGGTGGACTTTCGTGTGTCACTGCCCTCAAGGGAGTCGTTTGAGGAAAAGCTGAGGCGCGATCCATCCGGCGACCAGCTAAAATTGTTGCAGGTCACATTTCTGAATCGAGTCAGCGGAAGACTACCCGA
>DATCAX010000610.1:0-10959 GCA_036512375.1 Candidatus Angelobacter sp.
GCCGGTGGACTCTCGCGCTTCCGTGCGCCGGAGCGTTGCCGGTATCACGCCGGAATTTTACTTTCAGAAAACAATCGATAATTCCCGGCTGGTCAAGGTGATTGATCCGCAGCGCCGGCGCGAGATCAGAATGTTTTCCGCGAGCGTGGCCACGCTTTTCATGGTCATGATGTTTTATGCATGGCAGCACTTCAGCTCCATTGAATACGGCTATCGCATTGAAGCGCAGAAAATCGAGCGCGAGCGCCTGGTGGAAGTCAATCGCTCGCTCACGCTTGAGGCGGCTTCATTGCGCGATCCGGGCAGGATCGACGCGCTGGCCCGCAAGATGGGACTTGAATCAACCCAGCCGGGACAGGTGATTCGCCTGAATCCGGAAGATGTGGGCGCTCCCATCATGGCGCAGGCAACGGCTGTGGCGGTCATTACGGCGCAATAAGTTTTGGTTGGTGGACCTTGCTCCGGATTTTCCGGCGCTTGATGGCGACTCCGGAAAAACAGCCGGGGTTGTCATTTTTTTTGGCAAACCGCTCGAGAGGCAGATCCGAACCCAATTCTTTCTGCACCTGAGGCAAGCAGCTCGCCGTCACAATTTTTTGTCGCTGCGCGCTCCAAACCGCTCGAGAGAGTCGCAGACTTGAGATTCTTAAGGCGCTCGGATCGGCGGGCTCAGCGCGCAAGTCGGCTTCGCCCGTTTAGATTAAGATGAAAATGGCCCAGTCCAATCAAAGCGGCAACACACGCCTCTACATTCTCGCCGGATTTCTCCTATTCTGGTTTCTTGTAATCTGCGGACGCCTGGTCTGGCTGCAGGTTGTCAACTATGGCGACTACACACAGCGTGCCGCCAAGCAACAGCAGCGCAGTATTGAAGTTTCTCCCGTACGCGGCAATATTTATGACCGTCGCGGCAATGAACTTGCCATGACCATCAGCGTGGACTCGGTTTTCGCCGTACCGTCGGAAGTTCCTGATATTCATTCCGCAGCTCAGGTCATGGCCCGTGTGCTCAAGGCCGATTCGACTGAGATTGAGGGCCGAATGCGTGGGTCGCGCGCGTTTGCCTGGATCGCACGCAAAATTGATAACGCCACAAGCACTCGCATCCGCGCGCTGAATCTCAAAGGCATTTACTTCCAGAAAGAATCCAAGCGGTTTTACCCCAAGGGCGAACTTGCTGCCCAGGTGCTTGGCTACGTGGGTCTAGACGATGAAGGCCTGGGCGGGGTGGAGCGCGAGTTTCAATCCAAGCTCACGGGCAAGCCGGGCAAGATGCTGATTACCATGGATAACAAACGGCGCTGGCTCGGCCGCGTGGAGAAGCAGCCTGATCCCGGCGAGAACGTGGTGCTCACCATCGATGAAAAAATCCAGTACATCGTGGAGCGGGAGCTGGCGCGGGCCATTGGCGAAACGCACGCCGAAGCGGGGACGGTCATCGTGGAAAACCCGCGTACTGGAGAAGTGCTGGCGCTCGCGAACTGGCCCACGTTCAATCCCAACATCTTTAACAGGGTAAATCCGCAGGCGCTCAAGAACCGCTCAGTAAGCGATATCTACGAGCCGGGATCGACGTTCAAGATTGTGACGCTGGCCGCCGCGCTGGAAGAGAAGATCACAAACCCTGATGAAGTTGTCGATTGCCAGATGGGCTCAATCGTGGTGAACGGCCTGCGCATACACGATCACCATCCATATGCCGGCCTTACGGTGTCGCAGATTCTGGAGCACTCAAGCGACGTGGGCGCCATCAAAATTGCGCTGCGCCTGGGGGAAGAGCGGTTTGATCGTTACATACGCGCGTTCGGCTTCGGTACGCAGACACGGATCGAGTTGCCGGGCGAGACACGTGGCATGACCAAACCGGTGAGCCGCTGGTCGAAGGTCAGTATTGGCGCGATTTCCATGGGGCAGGAGATTGGCGTCTCGCCGTTGCAGCTAGCGTCCATGGTTTCAACCATCGCGAACGATGGACTTTATGTGGCGCCGCGGATACTGGCCGGAACCACGGCTCCCCGCAGCACGCCGCAGTTGATTGCTTTTCATCCGCCGATGGGCAGACGTGTGATCTCTCCGCTGACGGCGGCGCAGATGAAACACATGATGGAAGGCGTGGTTCTACGTGGTACGGGCAAGAAAGCAATTCTTGACGGTTACAGCTCCGCCGGCAAGACGGGCACGGCCCAGAAGATTGATGCCAGCGGAAAATATTCTCATCGGCAGCACATAGCGTCCTTTGGAGGCTTTGCGCCGGTGAATAATCCAGCGGTGACGGTGTTGATTGTGCTGGATTCGCCGGCTGGCGGATATCCTCACGATGGAGGCGGGGAAGCTGCTGCTCCGGTTTTCGCACGCATCGCGCAGCAGGTGCTGGCCTACTTGAATGTGCCGCATGACGTGGAATTGCAAGATCCTAAACGCATGTGGCTGCGGGCACATGCTAAAGATGATGAAGTGAACGAGGCCGCGCCGGATTACATTGCTGGCGCGCAAGAGCATGTGGATACGCCGGACGCTCAGCCTTCGCCACAAATACAGACTCTTCCTCCAACGCCAGTGCAGCAAGATCCAAGGTTGCGGACTGTTGCGGTGACGAACAAGCCCGTGCAGACAACTGTTTCCCCTGCCGTAACCGCGCAACCATCCGCAACCGTACAGAAGACTGCTTTTCAAACGAGCGATCAGCCGCGCGGAACCGTGGTGCTGGATGTCGCCGGTGGCGTTCTCGTGCCGGATTTCCATGGCAAGTCATTGCGCATTGCGCTAGAAGAAGCGGAGTCGGCAGGCTTTGAGCTTGAAGTCAACGGAAGCGGAGTAGGTCAGGATCAATCACCGGCGGCAGGGTCGAGAATTCCGCCCGGCGGACATGTCTCAGTACGCTTCGGGCGCTAGCTTGCCGCAGATTTACGATGATCAGAAACATTATGATACTCGGGGGACATTCCTGAGCGGCGAGGCCGACTTGTGCGCCGAGCCGCCTGACCCAGGCGCAGAAAGATTCGTCGTGGGGAGAGATCTAAAGCGGTTGGGAGCGAAGCGACAAATCAGATGAACATTTCTTCGTCTTCAACTTCGCCGGAACTTCTTTTGCGCTGCGCGCGGTTGGCCTTGAAGAAGCTCAGGCCTGCATTGAGAGCAGTAACAATCGACCGGACGCGCCGCATGGGTGAGAAGACTTTGTTTTGCAGCAGTTCAGAAGTGGCTTCAACTTTGTGCGCGGCGTTGCTGACGAACTCATCAAGGCGAGCCGCCTGCATGCGCGCACGTTCCACGATTTCAGTGGCGGCGTCGCCAACCTGAGTCACGTGAGTGCGGACGGACGCGGAAGTTTCCGCCAGGTTTGTAGTGATTTCGGCAATCTTGGGCCTGGCGTCATCAAGGATGGCGGCGGCGGTGGCCAGTACAGGAGTAGCCTGCTGTTCCAGCCGTCCAGCGATGCCTTCCATACGCTCTGAGGTCCGCCGCAGCGCCTTGTACAAAGCAAGCAAAATGCCCATTTGTACGACAATGGCGACCGCGGCGACGACCACAAAGATTGTGATAATAGTGTTGTCCACTGTAGCCCTGGCTCCTTAGGAGCCTTTCTTGCCTTCCGAGGCTTCGCGATATGCCTGGCGAGTGGCGTCAATGGCGGAGCTGATCTGCTCCTTCTTCTGGCTCACGACGTCCTTGCTGCGATCCACCCACTGGCTCACCGTATCCTTGGCTTCACGGCCGCGGGTCTTCAGGTATTCGCCGCCTTCCTGCGCGGTGTTCTTGAGGGCATCGCGGGTTTCACGACCGGAGCGAGGAGCATAGAGCACGCCCATGAGCGCGCCAAAGCCAAGTCCGGCCAGGAACCACAGGAAACTATTGCTGTTATCTCTATCGGACATCAGACGACCTCCACAAGCTAGCGATGTTATCACTGGGCCTTGCGCAAGACAAATTTACAAAAGATACCCACTGAATCAGAAGATCACACCATTCCAGGCGAAATCAATTTCCTGGTTGTGAAATCATGCGGCGGATAAACCCGACTTCAGTAGTATAATAAGTAGTATAATAAGTAGTATAATAATCCTATGAAAGAAAAGACTTCTGTTACGCTCTCGCCAGAGGTTCTGGCAGGGATCGATCGGCTGGCTGGAACAAAACACTCGCGTTCAGCAGTCATTGAGCGCGTTTTGCGTCAGTACCTTCGAGAAAGAGCCCAGGCTACCATACAGGCTCGCGATCTGGCGCTGCTCAACGATGCCGCGGATAGTTTGAATCTGGAGGCTGAAGAGGTCCTGGAATATCAAGCCGGCGATGAGTGACGCTTAGATGAGGCGCGGCGAAATCTATCGAGTGCATAAACCGGGCGGGGATGCCAAGCAGCACCGAATGTTTGTTGTCGTGAGCCGGCAGGTGCTGATCGATTCCAGATTCTGCACGGTGGTCTGCGCGCCCGTTTTCTCCAACGGCCAGGCCCTCTCCACGCAAGTTGCCATCGGCACGGACGAGGGGATGAAACATCCAAGCTGGATCATGTGTGACAATCTGGTCAGCCTGCGAAAAACCGAACTCTCACACTTCGTAGCTCAACTTCCTCCCGCAAAGATTGCGGAACTTGATCGTGCTTTGGGAATGGCGTTATCGCTCTAGTCCACAGCTTCGAAAAACGATTCCGCTGTTACGCTCCGCAACCTTATTACACCGCTTGGTCCCACGCAAGGATTCTCTTTACAGTCTCTTTACAGCGCGCTGCCTGCCATTTTACCCAGCCTTGTGCGGAAATATGTTCAGATGACAACATCACGTTTCACGGAGGTGAAGACGGATGGCAGCACCCACCCAAGCGATGTTCACAAATGAATTGGCGCAAGAGCCTTTGCGCAAACCTGACCCAAACCGCATCCGGACGGTCGTGGTCGACGATTCACCAACCTTCCTGCAGGTGGCATGTGAGCTGCTGGAAATGGATCCGGTCATTGACCTGGTGGCGCGGGCCGGAAAAGGCGGCGAAGCCATTGAGATCGTAATGAAGTTGAAACCTGACATGGTCCTGATGGACGTGAACATGCCTTATCTCGACGGGCTGACATTGTCGTGGTTTTTTGCCCACAGATTTCCGTCGGCGCGGGTCGTGCTCATGTCTACCGATGAGTCGCCTGAATTGCGGGAGGCTTGCGAGGCGGCCGGTGCGTTTGATTTCGTGCACAAGGAAAACTTCAGGCAAGAGTTCGGAACAGTAATGCAGCGCTTTTGCGCTGATTCATAAGCAGAACATTGAACAGGTAATGGCTTTATTCATAGCTTTACAGAAAGAGCGTTATACGGAGAACACCTAAATGAGAACAACCCTCTTGAAAGTAACCGCATTCCTTGCCCTGGCAAGTATGTTCGCCATGGGGCAACAGGGAAATCCGCCCGACCCGGCAAAGATGGCACAACATCATCTTGATTTCCTGACAAAGCAGCTGTCGCTCACTCCCCAACAGCAACAGCAGGCGACGACGATCTTTGGCGACGTCGCGAACAATGCTAAAGCGACCCACGAGCAGATGCGTACGGCCCATGACAGCCTTAAAGCGGCAATTCAGAAGAATGATGCCGCAGGGATTGCCCAGGCGGCCAACACGATCGGCACCCTTACTACGCAGATGACCGCGGCGCATGCCAAGGCACAAGCTGCGTTCTACCAGACACTTACGCCCGAACAACAGACCAAGATGAATGACCTTGAAAGCCAACATGGCATGGGCATGGGAGGTCATCATGGCATGGGAATGCACGGACACGATGGGCCCGGCGGTCCACCGCCAGGCGCTTCTTTCTAGATAGTCGCGCCGCGACAAAGGACGGGACGCCTGAAAGTTTTTCCCTGGTTTTCACGGGCGTCCTGCCTTTTAAGTAGTGACCGATTCGAATTTCACTGGGTAAACCCCGTCCGGAAGCGCATCTTTACAAGAACTTTACAAACCCTTGTTGGCTTGTTTACCCCTGACGATCCAAAGTCTGATTATTCTTTAAGTTGGGCGAGGTACCTTTATGTCTCTGGGAACCGTAGCAATCAGCACGCAGACACTCAAACCAGTTGCTCTATCGTCCACCAGGAAGCGGACGTTGGTGGTCGACGACTCAGAGACAATCCTGCACGCGATCTGCGCTCTTCTGGAGCATCACGATGTGGTTGAAGTGGCCGGCAGGGCGGAGAGTGGCACACAAACGCTTGATGTCGTCCTTGACCTGAAACCGGACCTGGTTCTGTTAGACGCGGATATGCCCGGAATGAGCGGGCTAAGAACGGCGTTGCTTCTGTCCCAGATAGCGCCCGCGACCGAGATAATCCTGATGTCGATGGACACGAGCCCGCAGTTTCGCGCGGCTTGTGAGGGATGCGGCGCCAAGGCGGTCATCTATAAGCCGCGATTCCTTCGGGAACTCAGCGTTTTGCTGCAACGGCCCCTGCGTGCCAATAGATTGGCCGCTCATGGGTAGCGGCAATCAAACATCGCGGGGATGTGAGGCAGACATATAATTAATGACGAGAGGAGCGGCATCCCGGCCGTTTTTAACGATGTATCCGGCTTTCCCCACAGTTGAAACTGAATGAACAGACCACAAACCAGAGAACGTCTTCTCCGATGGGTCGCCGTACCCGCGCTGGCAGCGGTGTTGGTGGGGCTGGCCGTGCTGCAATATCGGTGGAGCGGGCAGGTGAGTGATGCAACACGGGCGCAGATGCTCTCCAGCCTGCGCGGTTCCCTGATGGGATTCCGACAGGATTTTGCCCGCGAACTAGGCGCCGCAGCAGTAGAGATCAGAGCGGTGGCGGACAGTTCGGACTCCTTGAAACCGGCAGAACTGAAAGAACAATTTCATCACCTGCAGCAGACCGCCGCACATCCTGATCTGGTTTCACATATCTATCTCTGGCAAGATCCCACACACCAGAGGCCGCTGCGGTTCGATCCGGCGAGCGACCAGTTTGAGCGAACATCCTGGCCGGCTGAATTTGAACCGATGCAACAGCGGTTGCTGGAGATTACCGCTGCGCACCATCCGCCAGCCGGAGGGGAAGCGTCCAGCACTCGACGCGATGGCGGGCGACGGCCTGAGTTTGGCGCTTCACGAAATTTCAGCGGCAATCGCCGCCAGAATGGGGCCGGCAGAGGGGATGCGATGCGTGGGCGAATGCCCGATATGATGATGCCGTGGGCAATCGACCAGTCAATTCCGGCCATTGTGTACCCCATGCGCCGCCGTGCGTCATCGAGCAGGCCTGGAGCGACGGCAGACGTAACATGGCTGGTCATCCAGCTGAATGCGAGCGTACTGAGAAGAGAGATTTTTCCCGAACTGGCGCAAAAGCTTTTTGGTGGTTCATCGGGGATGAATTATTACGTTGCCGTGCGAGCGGCCGGCAATGGTGGGGAGCACGTCCTTTATTCTTCCGGCGCCGGATTTGGTGAAGAGAAGAGTCTGCCGGTAGACGCTACCTTAAATCTGATCGGGCCTCTGTTTGGACATGGCGGACCGCCGGAAGCGGGCATGGAATTTTTCTCCTCGCCAATGCGACCGACGGCCGGCGATCACGGAGCGCAGTCGGATGAGCAGCACATGGCTGCACTGGAGCGTTTGCCGAGATTCGAGCCATTTCATTACGCTGATGTCCAGGGCGTTTGGCAGCTTACCGCTAAGCACAAAAGCGGCTCAGTGGAAGCGGCGGTCAGCGCGTTGCGACGGCATAACCTGATGGCAAGCTTTGGCGTGCTGGGAGTTCTGGCCATCACGATGGGCTTGATTCTGGTCGCGAGCCAGCGGGCGCGCAGGCTGGCAAGACTGCAAATGGATTTCGTTGCCGGGATTTCACACGAGTTGCGAACGCCGCTGGCGGTAATCTCTTCGGCGGCGGAGAACATTGCCCATGGTGTGGTGGAAGACAAACAACAGCTGGTCCGGTATGGCAACACGATCGTGAAGCAGAGCCGGCAGCTGACTCAGTTAGTCGAACAGGTATTGCTGTTCGCGGCTTCACAGCAGCCGCAGGATCGCTATGGACACGGCCGCGTGAATATATCTGAGGTGATTGATGCTGCGCTTGAGGGCACGAATTCCACGGTGGCAGCAGCTGGATTTACAGTCGAACGGCGGGTTGAAGGCGGTTTGCCGGCTGTGGACGCCGATTTTACCGCGCTGGTGCGAAGCCTGCAAAACCTGATCACCAATGCGGTGAAATATGGCGGAGACAACCGCTGGCTGCGGATTTCCGCAACCGCGGTGAAAGCCACCGGACGCATCGAAGAAGTGGAATTGACGGTGGAAGACAAGGGAATCGGCATTGGCAAAGACGATATCAAACATATTTTTGAGCCCTTTTACCGGAGTCCGGCCGTGAACGAATCTGGAATTCACGGTACCGGTCTAGGGTTGCCGCTGGCGCGGACCATCGTGGAAGCCATGGGCGGACGGCTTACGGCAAAAAGCGAACTGGGCAAGGGAAGTTCCTTCAGCATTCATCTTCCGGTGGCGCAGGAGCGCAAGCTGGAAGAAACGCAGAGCGCCACGGACAAGCCGGCCGGCGCGGAACCGGGTTTCTTATCATGACCGAACGCATTCTGCTGGTGGAAGACGAAGAAGACCTGCGCATGACGCTCTCTGACCGCCTCAAAGCGGAAGGATACGCGCTGGATACGGCGGCGAATGGAGAAGCAGGTCTGCAAAAGGCCGTTGAAGGCGCTTATGACCTGGTGGTGCTGGACGTGATGCTACCAAAGAAAAGCGGCTATGACGTGTGCCGCGACATCAGGAAAGCCGGAATTGCAACGCCCATCATTATGCTTACGGCGCGCGGCCAGCTGGTGGACAAAGTTCTGGGACTGAAGATCGGCGCAGACGACTACCTCACCAAGCCTTTTGAAGTGCTGGAACTGCTGGCCCGCATTGAAGCGCAAATCAGGCGCGGCGCGGTGCAGCCGAAAGAAGCTGACGTATTGCAGTTCGGTCCGGTGCGCATTGACCTGAAAGGCACCACGGTCTCCCGCGATAGCAGGGTGCTGCCGCTTTCCGCGCGGGAATTCCGCCTGCTGCGCTATTTCGCGCAGAACCCGGGAACCACGTTGTCACGCGAAGTCTTGCTGAAAGAAGTTTGGGGATATAGCGAAGAAACGTTCACACGCACCGTGGACGTCCACGTTGGCAGCCTGCGCCAGAAGCTGGAAAAGGATCCCAAACAGCCAGCCATGATTGTGACGGTTCCCGGGCTGGGTTATAAATTTGTGGCATGAGGGTTGCACAGAGTTTCTCCGCCGGTAAATTCCACGTTGTGGCGATGTAAAAATCCTGTAAAGCCTATAGACTTCAGCCCCATTGAGCGAGAAAATCACCGCCATGCCTCAAGAGTTATGCACACGGGGGAAGGAGCTTTTCTCCAAGGCGTCCCAGGCGGACGAGTTGTTCAAAACCCGGCTGCTTGAGTTCTTTTCCAGCGCGAAAAAAGACGACCCCGAAATGAAACGGATTGAAGTATTGGGCGAGAACCACCGCGAAGCGGACGAAGCATTTCATCGGCATCAGAGATTTTGCACCGTCTGCGTCGAGACGCACGTGGTATCACGCTACGTGGTCGCGGGCTAAGGTAATCCGGCGTAACGGCCATACCTCCGGCCATCTCGCAGATCTTTCTACGCACAACTAAGTCATTACATTCGCCACATTGCAGGGGCTGCCGGCGAAATCTTTCCATCTCCCGCAAGTGCGATATCGGTTCTGAGGGTAACCGCCTGTTTACGAAGTCGCGGTTTTGGAAAGTGGTACTCTGACCATGATGGTAGAAGAAACTGAGTTCGCAGTCGTCGAGTTAAGCCAGTTAATCTGGCCTGGATCGCTACAATTGCCGGCTGAGCGATTTCGTCTTTTTGTTGCGGCGGACACGACACACACCACCACCGACGAGATTTCGGATTTCGCGGAAAGTGCCCTCGGGAGAGGCACCGTGTACGTCTGTGCCTGGGGCCGGGCTGCGAGAGATTCCACGACATCGTGGATGAGGTAGTTGTTGAAGATGACCTTGGAGACCGCAGGTTCGCGGCGCCTACTGCCAAGGACGTGGTTATGACTACGTGGCATGACGACGAAACATTGGAGGAAGCCCTAGAGTTCTTCGCAACCTCTGCTGTGCCCACGGATGGGTACGCAGCGAACAGCGGCTATCGCCTGGTGATGTGTGTTGGCAATCCAGAATGGGCGATGGTGGCTAGGCGGTTCCTTAAAGCCGCGAAGTTCCTTATCTAAACTGGCGAAACATCGAGCTGCGCTCACAATCATCTACAGAGTGCGATGTTTACGCTTTGAAAACCTCATCCCACTAATTATTGCGCGTGACTAAAAGCTTATTTCGCTTGACTTTCGTTGTCGATTGTGCTAACTTAACTCATTTGATTGCAGTGGTTTAGGCTGATTTGTGGCGTTAATCGTGACTCTGGGATGACGTGCGTTAAGTGCTTTGGAATCCTAGATTGGAAGAAATTGCCAAAATCGCCGAAATTCCACCCCAACAAGCCAAAATCGGGCTTGTCGAGGACCCCGGTTGCCAAAGAGTGCCAAAATTGAATAGCCAAACCTCACCATTGATGAACACGGATATAACGGATCAGGGGTTCACCGTTCACAATTTCAGGTGTGGGATAAACTTTCTGTCTCACCTCAGGGGTGCACCTCACAAACCCACGCCAATCTGGGATGACTTGGGATGAAGTGGGATACCCGGGGAGGGGGCAGTAGGGGAGGGTGGCTTCGCCGATTTGGGTCCTTCAATCGCGGCAACGGCGGCCGCTCTTTCAGGGTGACGAGTTGAGGCGCGGCGAATTTGCGCCGCGCAGCTTGGGTAATCGGGTGATCTGGTGATCGGAAAAGCAACGGCTTACCGCGGATCAACACGGATGGTCGCGGATCAGGATGAGATCGGAAAACCCGGAAAGAATGCCGTTCAAGATG
>DATCAX010000611.1:0-2553 GCA_036512375.1 Candidatus Angelobacter sp.
GCCGTTCTGTTCGACCCGCTAAATTAAAGCCTGGCGTGGTCAGAGATCACTCTGGCCCCCGGAAGCTGATCCTGCCTTGATCGGCCTCGACCCGCGATATGCCCCTATCGCTCCATGTCGGCCAAAAGAAGCCAATTAAAATCAAGACTTTTCTGTCGTATTCCGGATGGGCTATATTGACCGGGTGCCGAATCTGGAGTGCGCCAGCGCCGGCGCAGCTTGCCAGTGATAGATACGATCGAAGTGATTTGAACTGAATCCCCATTATGGCGCTCATTCAAATAGGGCAGGTTTCGACTTTTCCCCCAACTTAAATCGCACAAATGGTAGGCACATACGCTCAGTGGCTGCGGACGCCCAGGAGGTCAGATGAAAATTTCCGACACGATTGGATTGGTACTGAAGAGCAAAGGCCAAAACAAGGTGCTCTCGATTGAGCCACAGCAGTCGGTCTACGACGCCCTTGAGTTGATGGCCGAGTATGATATCGGCGCGTTGCTTGTATGTAATGGCACTCGGCTGGTAGGCATTCTGTCCGAACGTGATTATGCGCGCAAAGGCATCCTGATGGGCAACCCGTCCAAGGAGACCAAGGTGCACGAAATCATGACCAGTCCGGTTCTTTTCGTGAGTCCGCAACACACTGTAGATGAGTGCTTGGCCATGATGACCGAACACCATTTTCGCCATCTCCCGGTCATACACCAGGACGAAGTTGTCGGCCTGGTGTCAATCGGCGATCTGGTGAAATGGGTAATATCCGGCCAGGAGCTGGCAATTCAGGCGCTGGAGGGCTACATCACCGGATCTTATCCAGGCTAGATCGCGCGACGCAAGACCTGGCCGACTATGGGGTTCGAGGCGCCGGTTGCTGCGGTCCACCGCTGATCTGATCCATGGGCAACTCCAACGCGAAGAGAGAAGCGTTTCCCTGATCCGCATGCATCCAGATGCCATGGAAGGCTTCGTGCAGATCCGGATGTTGTGCCAGCAGAGCCGTCATCGCGTCTATGACCTGTTTTCGAGCGGCCGCGGGATCCCGCAGTTGGGCAGCCTGCGCCGCATCAGGAGTGTAATGAACTTCCAGGTCCAGCGGACCTAGCACCACCGTAGGATCGATCGCCGTAATGTTGAAAATAGAACCCTTCGCATCCAAGGGCATCGGATCATTCCCGGGGAGTTTGTCAGGGCGTGTCTTCTCAGCTTCCTTCTGCAGCTTTTCGAGGTTAGGGCTGAACAAAAACTCCACCGGATCCAACAAGTCGGTTGCCAGTCGATAGTAGAACCATGCCGCCCAATTCTTGTTCTTTTGCGCGTATTGCCGCGCGGATTCCCAATACCAAAGGCCATCGTGGCCCGCCTGCACCATCGGCCGGCTAAAAAAACCGGCAAGCATCCAGTGATTGTCTGCGGACTGGGACAAAATCAGTGAAATCTGCTGAGGTTGGGGCACGCCCGTCGCGTGGAGGATCACCAATGCATACGTTCCCGGCGGAAGGCTGTTAAAGTTCAACACCACCAGCGGTGCACCGCAATAGAAATCAGTGCGCTGGGCACCCGCGGGCTCGGTCGACGCGTCCAACATATACAGGGCATTCACGGTGATCGCCGCCTGTCCGACAAGTGGCTTCAGACTGCCAACAGAGGCCGCAATTCCGCTGAAATTCGACGCAACCTCCGGAATCGTATTCGCCTGCAGACCCTGCGCATCGCCCTTCTGCACCTGGCTGGCCATCGTGCGAGCTACATTCAAAAGTGCATCTCGCTGTGCGGGCATCATTTGCGATTGTGTCTTGCACGACGCAGCATGTGCAGGCGGATACGCGAGCGCACAAGTCAAATACAGCAGTGGCAGGGCACGTTGCAAAGTCGTCGATTTCAAAACCATGGGAACAGCCTTCCGTGACCGTCATTTTGGTCAGCGGGTCAAAATCCCGCTAGTATGGATACTTAGATGCTGGACGTTCGCCCCCAGCACACTACGAGGAACTCTACTTATGCATTCCGGCAAGGGCGAAACCATTCTAACCAGGCGCAACACAGCATTGATTGGCCTCTGTGTCGTTTGGCTATGCGTTGCATCGGCCGCGTGTACTCAGGCGCAGCAGGTTCCCGGCCCCACCGCTAGCCCCACGCGCGGAGCTGCGGCATCCGCCTCTGCGAAGCCTGCACTTGCGCATCCCGCCGGAGAACGGACACAGCCGGCCGGGGAATCAACAAAGCCCACGATAACGCCTCCATTTCCCACCGATGCTGCTGCACACCCGGCCGCAGTCAAGCTCAGGAATGGAAAACTGACCATCGAGGCGAACAACTCCGACTTGGGCCAGATTCTGCAGAATCTCGCCAGCATCAGCGGCATGACGATCAATGGGCTCAACAAGGGGCCTCGTGTCTTTGGAGTCTACGGACCCGGGAATTCCCGCGAAGTTCTCAGAGACCTCCTGGTGGGTTCGGGATACAACTTCATCATGGTTGGGGACGGCGCCCAGGGGGCGCCGCGTGAGTTGCTGCTTACCCCACAAAACAAAAATGCATCAGCCGCAGTTCCGG
>DATCAX010000612.1:0-2178 GCA_036512375.1 Candidatus Angelobacter sp.
AGCATGTGGTTCCATCCCATGCCCACGCCTTTGCGGTGTTCCGGATCAATCATCCCGAGCGCCCGGTGGCGCAGCGTGACCCGGCTGCCGTCCGCGGTTTTGTCGATTTTGATTTCAATGTGGTTGTTGGCTGGATACGACATGAACATTGGGCCACTCAACTCCAGCAGGCTTGGAGGCTTGATCACCTGCACGAACCCCCACAGGTGTCCAACGCCATTGCCGCGGTCGCGATACCAGCGTCCACCGGGCTTCGCTTCCAGTTGCAGTTCCAGGGATTCCCCGTCAGGCCGAGTGTTTTTCTTGCCGAACCGTTCCAGCACAGCGGCAAAAACCTTTTCCGGCGTTGCCTTGATGTCCATCCGCTGTTCAACGTCGAGTGTCAGATCTTCTAATTTCATGCTGTTTGTCTCCTCTGTTTTCATTATGTGAGTAAATAGTAACGTAACTTTATGGTCACTTCAAGAGCTGGAGAAAATATTTTTTGCAGAAAAGACGGTCGACCGGCGGGGGACGCGCTGTGAAGGCCTACAGCCCGCAAAGGCTGTTGATATCTCGATTTTCGAGGAAGCGCTTCGGCGCGCCTTGTCTGGCTACCCTGATCATGGCCCGTCCCACGCATTCCGTGGTGGTCACATAATTCGGCAAAAGCCGCTTCCATAAGGGATAGAGCGGTCCCATCACGGCATACAGAGCGCCGTACCACTTTGTCTTGGTGCGAATCCCGTGCAGCGGCTGGATGTAGCCGGGGCGGAACATATAGGCGGCACGGAAGGGCATCTTCAACAGATCATTTTCTGTTTTGCCTTTCACCCGAGCCCACATCATTCGTCCGCGTTCGCTGCTGTCAGTGCCTGCTCCTGAAACATAGATAAACGTCATCCCGGGATTCAGGCGGACCAGGGTTCTTGCCACCGACATGGTCAGGTCATATGTCAGCCGTCGATAGTCATCCTCTTTCATGCCGGCGGCGGAAACGCCAAGACAGAAAAAGCATGCGTCATAGCCTGCGAGCCGGCTTTCAATTGGCGACAGGTCGAACAGGTCCGGTGAAATGATTTCCTGCAGCTTAGTGTGCTGCTGTCCGGTGGAACTGCGTCCAACGGTGAGAACGGTTTCCACGTCGCGGTCGAGCCGGCATTCACGCAGAACACCCTGGCCCACCATGCCCGTGGCTCCAAAAAGAATTACTTTCAAGCGCCGCCGCCTTTCCGTTCAGTTTTTTATCGTGCTCGCATACACTGAGTCACAGCATGTCGGACGACCACAAACTCGGTCTTAGTATATGGCCGGACCTCATCGAGAAGATCCGCGCACGCACGCCGGCCCGCGTTCTGGCCGACCGCACTGGAGCGGCCTATCTTACCGCTACACAACTCCAGTTGCGCCAGGACCATGCCGCAGCGCGTGACGCCGTCCGTGCTGAATTTGACCTGAAAAGAGATCTGGGCGCCGGGTTCGTGGAGCAATGGAAGCTTTTTATTGTCTCGACCATGGCTGCGTCTAAAGAAGAATATTTGCGCCGCCCCGATCTGGGACGCCGTCTGGATGAGCAGGCGCAGGGCGTATTAGCGGCCCACTGCGCACCGAACGCCGATTTGCAGATCGTGATTGGCGATGGGCTTTCCGTGACTGCGGTCTCCACGCAGGTCCCGCCGTTGCTGCCCATGCTTGCAGAAAAGGCGCGATCGCGCGGCTGGACGCTGGGCCAGCCATTCGCCGTACAGTATTGCCGGGTTGGAGTCATGAATGATGTGGGAGAGTTACTCAAACCAAAAATTGTGTTGTTGCTGATTGGTGAGCGGCCAGGTCTGGCTACGGCAGAAAGTCTGTCTGCTTATATGGCGTACCAGCCACGAGACGGCCACAATGATTCCAGGCGCAACCTGATCTCCAACATTCATGCGCGCGGCGTGGGCACGGAAGTCGCGGCCTTGCGCATTGTCAATCTAGCGGAACAGATGATGCGCCAGCAAACCAGCGGCGTGGAAATCAAGGAAGAACTGCCTAGGGCTAAATGGCTGAAGTGATTGAGATCTAGCTATTCGTGATCATTGATTTGAATTGCTACGTTCTTCGAATCCCCAAATACCAATTACCGGTTCGTCACTTCATCGCCTTCTCCAGCCCAGCTGCGAGTTGCTTCTTTGTACTTGCTTCGATCCTCGCGGGCTCGCC
>DATCAX010000613.1:0-3356 GCA_036512375.1 Candidatus Angelobacter sp.
GGCGTGAACCACCTTCTTCATAGGGACATTATAAGCCGCAATCGCGCGATGGCTCGCGAACCTAATGTCACCGAGCTCCGCTTCCCGCCAACGCGGCAGCCTGCGCCTTCAACGCCCGCAGATCAAGCTTGCCCGTTCCCAGATACGGCAGGGCATCCACATGGAAAAATTGATCTTTCTTCGGCTTCCACAGTGCCGGCAGGTCGGACTCCGCCAGCTTCGTCAGTACGGGAGCAAGTTCTTCCTCCGTGAGCGTATACAGCACAATGATGCGCTCACCTTTCTTCTCGTCAGGCACGGCAGAAACGGAAAACGTCTGCTCAGTCGCCCCCGCCAGCTCATTCAGCTTCTCTTCTATCTTGATATGAGGCACCATCTCTCCGCCGATCTTGCTGAAACGGCTTAATCGGTCTGTAATGGTGAGAAAGCCGTCTTCTTCCATGGTGGCAATGTCTCCCGTGGTGTACCAGCCGTCCTTCAGGACTTCCGCCGTCTTTTCCGGCCGGCCCAGATAGCCCTTCATCACGTTGGGGCCTTTCACCAGCAGCATTCCCGGCTTGTTGAGCGCCATAGGCTCAAGCGTCTCCGGATCGACAATGCGCACGCTCACCCCCGGCAATGGGTGCCCAATGGTTCCGCGACGCGCGGCCACTTGTCGAAAACCCGGCGCGCGGAAATCGCGTCCGTTCACTGCCACTACGGGAGCGCACTCCGTGCAGCCATAGCCTTCCAGAGGCCGTATTCCAAAAGTATCTTCGAAGGCCAGCGCTGTACGTTCTGGCAATTTCTCAGCTCCCACCAGGACGTATTGCAGGCTGCCAAAATGTTCCGGCGTACAGCGCCGCATGTAGGCTTGCAGGAATGTCGGCGTTGCGACGAGAAACGTGACGCTGTATTTCGATACCAGTTCGCTGATCGATGTCGCATCCAGCGGGTTGGGATGAAACACCACGCCAATCCCGTGTACGGCCGGCAGCCACAATCCCACAGTAAAGCCGAATGAATGAAAAAATGGCAGGATGCCCAGCACTTTATCAGAACCATCCAGCATGAAGACCTGCGTGACCTGCCGGATATTGGCGATAATGTTGTGGTGCGTAAGCATCACGCCCTTGGGATCGCCGGTGCTGCCGCTGGAAAAAATCACCGTCGCCAGGTCATCATCTGTGCGTTTCACCGCCCCCAGCGCTGCTTTCAGCGCACGATATGGCAGCAGCCAGGCAAAAATCAGAGCGGCAATTTTCTCGGTGATGCGCGGCTTATCCAGAACATCTTCCAGCAACAGCGTGCGTCCGGGAATTTCAATCTTGGGGAAGCGCTCCAGAAAGGCTTTTGAAGTGACGGTCGTCTGCAAATTGCATTGCTCTCCACAAGAAGCAATCACTTCGTTGTTCGCCGTGTAATTCAAGTTCACGGGAATAAGCCCCAGTAATGTGGCGGCATGGTTCACCAGCGCTCCACCCACTGAAGGCGGCAGCAGGATTCCCACCATCTCCTGGCCTTTCCACAGGGGCTTCAAACGTCGTGCAACGAAAATGGCTTTTACCAGCGCGCTGCCGAAGCGCAGTTTGGGGACGCGTCCATCGGCCATGGCAAAGCGCCAGAAATAGCGACGCGCGCTGCGCACAAAGGCGCGGTCAAGCGTGAGCTTGCGATTGCGGTCGGCGACGAAAGCCGCGGTCTGCAATTCCTGTACAGCCTGGCGCACTTCCACCGGTGCGGTCGTCGGTGGCAGGCCCGGGCCAAAACTCACGGTCACCGGATAAGGAATGCGGCGCGGCATTTTCCACAGGAAGCGATTGCGCTCGAAGCTGAATACGCTACCCCACACACCGTGGAGATTTACTGGCACAATAGGAGCATCAACGCCTTTAATGATCCTTTCCATGCCGCGACGGAATGGCAGCATCTGGCCAGTGCGCGTAATCTGCCCTTCGGCAAAGATACAAACAATTTCGCCGTCACGGATCGCGTCGCTGGCCGTTCGCAATGAGCGAATCATGTCGCGTGGGCGCAGTTCGGAAGAAATCGGAATCGCCTTCATCATTCGCGCAAACGGCTTCACGATCGGCTGATCATAGATTCCCTGGAACATCACAAAGCGGATGGGCCGGTCCGTGGAAGCCATGAGCAGCAACACGTCAACGAAGGACAGATGGTTCGATACGAACAGCGCGCCGCCTTTTTCCGGAATGTTGTCGCGACCAATCACCTTGATTCGGTAAATCGTGTGCGTCAGGAAGAAGAGCAGCAGGCGCAGGAACCAGTCCGGCAGCAGATACAACACATAGATGGTTCCCGCCAGAGTAAACACAGATCCGGCCACAAACACGCCGCGCGGATTCAGGTGGCCAAAATGCGTCAGCAGGAAATACACACCGGATGCAGCCGCTCCGGCGATGAACGAAAGCAGATTGGCGGCGGCGATGACGCCGCCTTTTTTGTCCGCGGCCGGGCGATGTTGAATGAGCGCATTCACCGGCACTGCGAAGAAACCGCCAAAAACACCCAGCGCTGCAAGCGTCGCCGCTGCCGATATAAAGCTGTGCGGCACCGGTCCCACCAGCGCGGCGGCAATCGTCATTCCAAAAGCGCCCAGTGGCATCAGGCCATACTCAATTTTGTTGCCGGAAAGATAGCCCGCCAGAAGGCTGCCCACGCCGATTCCGAGCGCCAGCGCCGCATCCAGCAGCGCGATTCGCGCCGGGCTCAGGTGCAGGATCTGGTCTCCATATACCAGCACGGTCTGGAGGAACAGCGTTCCCAGAAACCAGAAATACGTATTGCCGATCACCGCCAGCCAGAGCGGGCGATCAGGTTGCATGAGCCTGATCTGTTCCCAAAGACCTGCTACAAAGTTCAGGCGAAATTCCTTTTGTGGCGCCGCAGCCGGAACTTTGCCGATGGCCAGACTGCTCAACAGTCCCAAAACGGAAAGACCTGCCAGAGCGATGCCCACCTGCCACTCGCGACCCTTAAAAACCTGGGCGAACCAGCCCGCCGCAATTGCCCCTGAGATGATGGCCAGAAATGTTCCCAGTTCGATAACGCCGTTACCCCAGGAGAGCAATTTCTCCGGCAACAGTTCCGGCAGCAATCCATATTTTGAAGGTCCGAACAAGGCCGCCTGCGTGGCCACAATAAAAAGCACAACCAGCGGCAGCGGAAAATGAGCAAGAAGCAGTTGTGGATGGCGCCACAGGTCTACCACCTGACCAAGGTTTTGCTGTTGCGTGGCTGACAACGCGAAGACTGCCACCACCATGGCGCCAATCTCAATCAGCTTTGTCGCAATCGTGACCTGACGCTTGCTGAAGCGGTCGGCCAGGAAACCGCCAGCCATGCTGAACAAGACC
>DATCAX010000614.1:0-7120 GCA_036512375.1 Candidatus Angelobacter sp.
ATTCATCTTGTTCAAACGAGGTAATCTGATCGCTGGGAATATCCAGATACCCAGTTGAGGTGAAAAGGCGGGTGGATTTGCCGCTCTGCTCTTTGCGGTCAAAATGGATGGCGAACCCGTTATGCAAGACCGCAATCTCGCCCGCAAAGGCGGAAAGCTGCGCCAGCACCAGTACCGCTCCAACCGTTAATGGCCTCAAAAATCTCATATCGAGCGCAAGACGTATATTCTGACCCAATTAGCTGCTGAAAGCCAGCCCCAAAATCTCTTCCACGGCCTGGGCCACGCCGCTTTGCTCGTTGCTGCCGGTCAACATCCAGCCGTTCTGCTTCAGTTCTTGAGATGCATTTCCCATCACAACCGCAACTCCCGCAAATTCAAGCATTTCCAAGTCATTGTGATTGTCGCCGATAGCCATGATCTGCTCCCGCGGAATTCCTCGCTGCTGAGCCCACCGCCGCAAGGCGTGACCTTTGGAACAGTCCCTGTTCAGAATATCCAGAATGCACAAGTCGCGATGGTCATACTGGGTCTTTAGAACCGTGATTTTGTCCCGAAATCCAGCCTGGCTGAGCCGTTGTTGTAGCCGTTCCATAGCCGCCACCCGGCCGCAATACATGGCCTGCAAAGGATCTTCGATCAGGGCGTCTTCGAGCGGCGATACAAACTTAATGTACGGGCGGTTCACTTCCAGCCAGCGCGAGACTGTCTTGTTCAGTTCGTCTGCGCTTTCCAGCACCAATGAATCGTTGCCCGGCACGTTGGCAGGGCGATCAAACACCAGCACCGCATGGCCGCGGAATTCGTCCATATATTGAATGAGTTCGGCGGCGGTTCTTGCGGGAAGTCGATCGGTAAAAAAGGTTTCGCCAGCGCTGGAGCGGATCAGGGCCCCGTTCGAACTGATAAGCCAAAGGGAAAAACCGAGTTCCTGGGCGATCGGCAGGGCATAGTCATGGCGGCGTCCCGTGGCCAGCACGATCTCGATACCGGCTTCATGGGCCGCCCGGAGCGCTGTTATGTTGCGCGCGGGCACCTGAAAATTCGGATCGGTCAGCGTTCCATCAATGTCCAAGGCTAACAAAGAAATCGGTTTCTTCACTGAAGAACATTTTACGCTGTAAAGTAAGTAGTACGAGTCAGCTACCGGGAATCAATATGGAGATCTCAACTCGAAAATGACATTGATTGCACACCCCGATTTGGTGGAGGTACAACGCGAGCTGTGTTCTGCGAATAAGCCGGTCGTTTTTTTCGTCGGCGCAGGCTTGTCCAAGGGCCTTGGATATCCTTTGTGGCACGAACTATTACGGGAACTGATCCACTATGGCTCGCAAGTCGAACGGCTGACTGATAAAGACGTGCAAGAAGCGGAAGAACTGGTAGGCAGAGGTGATTATCTAACGTGCGGATCCCTACTTCGCGATCATCTGCAATCAAGAGTTGAAGCACGGTTGTGGGAGCGATTTTCCCCCGATACACTTCCGCAAGTGTTAGGACCTTATGAAAAATTAGTTCGATTACCATGCGCTGGCTTTGTTACCACGAACTATGATGCTGCTCTTGAGACCGCATATTCAAAAATCCAAAAAAAGCCTCTTATGACATTTTTATCCAAGGATGAAAGGGCTTTAGGGGCAATTACGCAAAGCACACCTTTCCTTCTTAAATTGCATGGGGATGCTACTCGCCGCAGCTTTGTGCTTTCATCATCTGATTACGAAGAACTCTTGCAAAATGCATCGCTCCAGAGGTTTTTATATTCTATTTTTTTCAGTTACAAGATAGTATTTTTGGGATACGGCTTATCTGACAATGACATTCTAATTCCGCTAAAACAGCTTACGCGTGATTTTTATGGCGGCAGCCGGCGCCATGTTGCAATCGTTCCGGAAGGAAAATATTTAAAAACACAACGGGATCTCCTTGAGAATCAAGCTTGTGTCAATATCGTTTCTTATCCGCTAAGCGCTGATCACCATTCAGTGGACAGCATTATCATGAATTGGGTTCTGGCAACAGAAGAGGCAAATAACAAGGAGTTCGCATTAAATGGTGCGGAAAACTGCACCGATCTGCTGAAGCGTCATGGGGCAATAATCATTCCGTATTTAAGAAATACGGCACTTAGATTGTATGAATGGTTGGTCGCGCTGCCAAATCGGTGGGGACCTTCACCGGGCAGCGGACCCAGGGCAGCCAACATCGCTGAAGGCTTACTAGCAATGTCCGCTGCAGCTCGGGTTATCGGGATACGTTTTGAGCATAAAGATTTGCTTAGTCAATTGCTTAGCTTCTCTGACCTATCAGGCTCATTTATAAGCAAGTCTCTTGGAACAGCTCAAGTTCAGACACATTCACTATCAATGTTTGCACTATCCAAGTATGCTTTTGGGAATGCTGACCTTATGACGGCATCGCATAAGGCTGGGGATTGGTTGCTAAGAAATACAGCCGCAGATGAATTGGGCTGGGGCCGGTTCGGACAATCATCCGCAGCTCGTTCAATTCCATCCTGTTGGGCATTTGCAGCTCTTCTAAGTGTGAAGCGATTTCCAGAGAGTACCTGGAAGAAATTTAGGCAAGCTCTATTGCAGGCCAAAGCGCTTGATTATGTTGTCGGGGAAAAAGGCAAAAGCTGCACTTCTGCCGCTTGGCTGCTATGGCTTCTTTCGCAGATCAGGAGCGCAGGCTATTGGAGTACAGATGAAGAAAACCTCATGCATCTCGCTCTCAGCCAGTTGAGTGATCCCAAGATGCTTTATCTCGACGAAGTCGAGAGATATCAAATCGAGGGGGATGGAGCAGGTGTTCGGCATGGGATATGGGTATCATGGACCCATGCCAGCGCGCCCGCTGTCATACTGGGTTGTCTTCCATGGATTAATGAGGATCCTGAACGAACATGGTTCAGTCTGGGAAAAGCGATTGCCACTGTTATGCAGCAGGCAAGTGAAGGAGGAGATGGTCATCTCAAAGATGCCACTCTTGAGCGGGAAGGCACCCCGCCACTTGTTTTTCAATCACTCTATGGCCTATGGGCCTTATCTGAGTGCATTGAAGTGGTAACTGCCAGGGCGTCTCTCTGAGAGCGAGACCATTATTTTTGTTACGTCCGGCTTCATGGGCCGCCCGCAGCGCGGTTATCTTGCGCGCGGGCACTTGAAAATTCGCGTCGGTCAAGGTGCCGTCAATATCCAGGGCCAGCAGTCGGATGGGTTGCTGCTTCACTCTATTTCAATAATAACGTGTTAGTGCTAGAGGAATAAGAGTTCCAGACAATCTGTGGCGACCCAGATTACTTGGATTGCGGAGCGTGTTGAATTTCTCCGCTACCATCACATGCATTGCAGCGCATGCCGTCTTTTAAGCCGGCGCCGTGACAGATGGGGCAGAGCCGCGATTTGGTTGTTGCAGCAGTTGTCATAAGAGGTAAACCGATCATACTCTCTATTCACTGCCGGTGCCGGAAACTTCAAGACTTGCCACAATCAACCAGGAAGGCATCCATTTTCAAGGATTTCGCCATTTGATCAGGACTGTTTCCAGCGGCTTCCCACTCGCCATTGAACGGACGCTCACTCATCGTCTGGGTGCTCGCCTTGCCACCGGAATCACAGAGTTCATCATTTTCGGTCTGAAACAGGCCGCTGCCTGTGTCTTTGCCGGCTCTTTCCTGTTTCTTCTGGCTATCTCAAGCCACATATCCATTCCCGGGCTTGCGCGCTATGACTTTCTATTTCTGAGCGCCATTGCCATTCAAATAGCGCTGGTGGCTGTCCGACTGGAGAACTGGCGTGAAGTGGCTGTGCTCTCCGTGTTCCATCTGATCGGTGTCGGCCTGGAGCTATTCAAGACTTCGCCATCTATCCGGTCATGGAGCTACCCTGAGCCTGCATTTTTTCACTTGAAGACAGTGCCGCTCTATAGCGGATTTATGTATGCCTCGGTTGCCAGCTACATCATGCAGGCATGGCGGCTGATGCGCGTGAGACTAACGGAATTCCCGTCATTCACTCTGGCGGTTGGATTGAGCGTCGCCATCTACGCAAACTTTTTCACCAACCACTACATAATGGATCTGCGCTGGCCGCTGGCCGCGTGCGTGCTGTGGCTCTTCCGCCGGACGCAGGTCAAGTTCACCGTGACCAACACTGAACGTCGCATGCCTCTTGCGCTTTCATTTCTTCTCATCGGCTTCTTTATATGGGTTGCGGAAAATATTGCCACCTACTTTGGGGCCTGGCAGTATCCTCACCAGAAGCGGCAGTGGGCGATTGTGGGACCAACCAAAATCAGTTCCTGGATGTTGCTGGTGATTATCAGTTTCATCATCGTGGCCGCGCTCAAGGAAATTTTTCCTAAACAACAAGAAGGGTTTTCTGCTGAAGATGAGTCTTTGGTAGTACAGCAGGTTGCTGCCAAGGAAGACGACCCCGCGGTGGTTTAGCTGTTTTCGAAGCCCGTAGCAAGGAAGATAGCAAAGAGCTGCGGTGATGCTTGTCGTCTATGGATGAAATTAGTCGTCTAGCCTCAAATGCGCGTGTTCACGTCCGCCGTCCGGGAGAACCGGAAAGCGAGGGTAGGTGTGTCGTTTACTGGATGCAGCGCGCACAGCGGGCACTCGATAATCCGGCGCTTGAGATCGCCGTACAGGCGGCAAATCTACTGGACAAGCCCTGCGTAGTTTTTTTTGCCCCCGTACCGTTTTATCCGCACGCCAATTTACGCCACTTCCATTTTCTTAACCAGGGAATCCCGGCAATTGCAGAGGGATTGGAGAAACGCGGAATTGGTTTTGTGCTCCGGCGCTATCCAGACCATCACCTGCTGAAATTCTGCCAACAAGTTCGGCCGGCGTTAGTTGTGGGCGACGAGAATCCCATGCGCGAACCCGAGCATTGGCGGAAAGTCGCGGCGGAGCAGATGCGCGTTCCGTTCTGGACTGTCGATGCTGACGTGATTGTCCCGTCAAAGCTGCTCATGAAAGAGCAGTATGGCGCTTACACCGCACGCCCGGTCATCCGGCGGCTGTTGCCGGAATTTTTGCAGCCGGTGGGAAACACTCGCGCGAAAGTTGACTGGCGGCCGCCGCGCCGGATGAAATCGCTCATGTCCGATGCAGATATTACAGAAGCATGGGAACTGGATCGCTCGGTGGCGCCAGTGAACAACATTGTTGGCGGCACGGATCAGGCGCTCAAGCGGCTTAAGAATTTTATCAGGAACGAACTGGCAAATTATCTCGTGGATCGCAATAAACCGGAGCACGACGGTACCAGCCACCTTTCCGCCTATCTCCATTTTGGTCACGTCGGCCCACACACCGTGGCTCTGGCGGTCCAGAAAGCCGACGCTCCCCAAGCCGCAAAAGAAGCGTTCCTGGAGCAACTAATTGTCCGCCGTGAACTGGCAATAAACTTCGTGCGATTCAATCCTGACTATGACAACTTTGAGTCAGGCACACCGTGGGCGCACCAGAGCCTGGCTGAGCACGCCGCCGATCCACGCAAAATTTACAGTGAACGCCAACTAGAAGACGCGCAGACCCACGATCCGCTGTGGAACGCCTCACAGATGCAGATGGTAAAGACCGGGTTCATGCACAACTACATGCGTATGTACTGGGCCAAGAAAATTCTGGAATGGAGTAAGACTCCGGCCCGCGCGTTCCAGATGGCGGTCTATTTAAACGACAAGTATGAACTAGATGGCCGCGATCCCAACGGTTATGCCGGCATTGCCTGGGCGATTGTGGGCAAGCATGACCGGCCATGGTTCGAGCGCCCCATCTTCGGCAAGATCCGCTATATGTCATTCAATAGCACGTCAAAGAAGTTTGACAGCGAGAGCTACATCCGGCAGATGGAAGCGCTCAGCCGGTAAAGAGGAATATCCGACGCAGCTGCTGCACGTGAAAACAAGTGCCGTTCAGGCCCCGGTGTACAATGTTGCGGTTTTCCAAGAACAGAAGAGGCATATTCATGTCCATCCTTGCCGGAATCTTGTTCGGCTTTGTCGCCTGGTTTTTCGTGCGTTGTGTCGCCGGCGGATTCTATACCGTCAACCAGAACGAACGCGCCGTAAAAACCAGCTTCGGACGCGCCGATCGCGTTCCCGGGGCCTTCACCACCGACGATCCCATCAGCGAAGCGCTGAATGACGAAGAAAAGCAGCGTTATAAATATCCCCAGGTACGCGTCATCATGCCCGGCGGCCCTTATTTCAAAATGCCGTGGCAGAAGATCCACAAGGTTTCCATTTCCACGCAAACGGTCAGCATGGCCTATGATCCTGAGACCCCATCGGCAAATCAGGGTGGCACCGTGGTGGAGGCGGTCACCAAAGACCAGTTGAATACCGGATTGACGGGACAGATTCGCTACCGGATTTCCGAGCGGAACCTCTATGCCTATCTGTTCGGCGTCAAGTTCCCCATCGCGCACGTGATGGGCTATTTCATATCCGTGCTGCGCGAGCGTATCGCGACTTTTGAGGCGCCCGCCGATCCCAGCGTCGCGGAAGCCGACCGCACTGCGGGCATTTCTATCAATGACTTGCGGAAGAACCTTCGCGATCTGAATGAACATATGGTCCGCGAGTGCAGTTCCTCGGACGCCCGTTATGGCATCGTGCTGGAAGCCTCGCTGATCACTGAGATCGATCCCCCAGCCGACGTCGAGTCTGCGCTCGCCGCCATCAACACCGCTCACAACATGGTTTCGTCGGACATCAGTCTCGCCCAGGCGGCCGCCGACCAACGGATCGAGCTCTCCAAGCGAGCTGCTGAAATCGAAACCTTGAAAGCCCAGGCGGAAGTGCAGCCGTTGGTGTCTCTGGCCAGCCAGTTGTCGGAATTGAAACGCGCCGGCGAAGGCACGCTCCGCGCCTATGTGCGCAGTGTCCGGCTCGGACTTTTTAGCCAGGCCCAGCAAGTGATCCAGGAGACAAAACGATGAATTATTTTGCCATCGCGGCTCTCGTCTCGTTCGTTGCCAGCCTTGTCCTGGTTCCTGTCTTCCTGGTTCTGCTGCGGATGTTCGGTGTCTATACCACGATCGCCGAGGGTAGTTGCCACGTGTATGTTTTATTTGGGAAAGTGGCGGCCGTCATCGATGAG
>DATCAX010000615.1:0-4835 GCA_036512375.1 Candidatus Angelobacter sp.
ACAGCGATGGCAATGGCGGAGGTGCCTGAGGCTGCTGATCGAAGAAGAGATCCAGAGCACCAGGCGATAATGGCCATCGCGCTGCATGACGTGCCAGCGGCCGATGCGGCACTGGAAAAAATGATCCAGCCCGGCCAACGCCAATCACTGCGAGAGAACGCCGCGTTCTGGCTGGGCGTGGAACGCGGCAAAAAAGGACTGGAACTTCTGCGTAGGTATGTGAAAGAAGATCCCGACGAGCGCGTGCGCGAAAAAGGTACGTTCGCCATTTCGCAGAGCAAGGAACCGGAGGCGCTGAAAGACCTGATCGACATGGCACGGCATGACCAAAGTTCGCGTGTCCGCGGCCAGGCGATCTTCTGGCTGGCCCAGAAGGGCAGCCGGAAGGCAGCCGAGCAGATCACTGACGCGATCGAGAATGATCCGGAAACAGAAGTAAAGAAGAAGGCGGTCTTCGCGCTAAGCCAGATGCATAATGCCGACGCGGTGCCCCGCCTGATCAATGTGGCAAAAACGAACAGAAATCCTGTTGTACGCAAACAGGCAATCTTCTGGCTGGGACAGATGAATGATCCGCGGGCGTTGGATTTTCTGGAAGAGATTCTTACGAAGTAACCCTCAACCACAAAGAGCACGAAGAAACAACAAGGGGAGCCAAGCCCGTTTTAGGCAAAGCTCCTTCGTGATCCCTCGTGTCCTTGTTCAGTTTCGAAAGCTTATCGCGGCAGGAACGTCCGCGTCAGATAATCGCTCAGGCTCATGGTGATCATGATCATTAGCCAGAAAAATCCCGCCGAGATCGTGAGCTTGGTCAGCTTGCTGCTGTAGTGCACGTGCATGAAAAAGAGTATGACCAGAACAGCTTTTATCACGGCAATGGTAAGGGCTACCACGGGATTCCAAATGCCCAGGTCAATGAATGCAATGCCCCAAGTGAGGCAGGTGCCAACCACCAGGGCAAGCAGAATGACGACGTAAAGACCGGGAGTGGGATGTGAATGTTCAGACATTTTCGTTTCTGGTCCTTAAGCTCCGTGATGATGCCGGCTGATCAAATACAGCAACGGGAACAGGAAAATCCACACAATATCGACAAAATGCCAGTAGAGACCACCTAGCTCAACCGGCGTGTAATAACTTGGACCGAACTCGCCGCTCCTCGCGCGCAGCAACAGCCACGCTAGTAATCCCAGGCCGATGACCATGTGGAAGGCGTGCAAGCCGGTCAAGGCAAAGTAGAACGAGAAAAAGATCTCCGTCTGTTTTGCGATCTGCACGGCAGCAACTTCAGGAATGTGAGGATCCCCGTTCATCTCCGGGTCTCGAATGTCTTCGGCGATATCGCCCTTCTTCTTTCCTTTACTGTCAACGCCGCAGCCCCCCCAGGTATTGAAGCCCTTGCCGATGACGTGTCCGGGGATGTGGCACTCGTCCCACTTGTCGTAATATTCCTTTGCTTTCACGCCAAGGAAGGCAGCGCCCAGAACCATGGTGGCCAGCAACAACCAGACCTGAGCTTTGCGCATGGCTTTCTGGGCTGCATAAACTGCCATGGCCATGGTGAAGCTGCTGCCAATCAGGACCAGGGTGTTTGCGAATCCCCACGAAACGCTGATGCTCTTACTGGCGGCGACAAATGCATCGTAGTACTTCAGCCGGTAAATCAGGTAGGCGGTAAACAAGCCGCCAAACATCATGATTTCTGTCAGCAGGAAGACCCACATGCCAAACGTGGAGGCGTCCTGCTGTTGCTCCATGCTGTCAAACTGGTGCGCCAGCGCGGGATGATGTTCCGTTGTGGTTGTCTGGCTAGTGGACAACTGGAACCTCCGCATCTTCTCCGTAGGCGTATGGGTCTTTGGTGACTATGGGAATTTGATGGAAATTGTGTGTCGGCGGTGGCGAACTGGTTTCCCACTCCAGACCGGTGGCCTGCCACGGGTTATCGCCGGCGATCTCACCATATTTCAGAGACCATGCAAAATACAGCAACGGCAGAAGGAAGCCCACTGCCAGCACGGAAGCGCCAGCCGTCGAGAGTACGTTGAGGACCTGGAACTCCGGAGGATAGGCCCAATAACGCCGTGGCATGCCCAGGTAGCCAAGAAGGAACTGGGGAAAGAAGGTCAGGTTAAATCCGATGAACGTGATCAGCGCGGCGAGCTTGGCCGGCGCTTCGGGATACATCCTTCCCGTAATTTTGGGCCACCAAAAATGCAGCCCTCCCAGATAAGCCGTAACCATCCCGCCGACCATTACATAGTGGAAGTGCGCAATGACAAAGTACGTATCGTGAATGTGGATGTCCAAACCGAGCGCGGCGACGAAGAGTCCCGTCAAGCCACCGATGGTAAAAAGCCCGATGAACGCCATGGCATAGAGCATCGGCGTACTCATCTCGATTGAGCCCTTATACATTGTGGCGGTCCAGTTAAAGACCTTCACGGCCGAGGGGATAGCCACCGCATAGCTGAGCAGCGAGAACACCAGCGCCGAGTACACCGAGATGCCAGCGACAAACATGTGGTGCGCCCACACGACAAAGCCGAAGACAGCGATGGCGATACTGGAGAACGCCACGAAAGAGTATCCGAAAATGCGCTTGCGGGAAAAACAGGGAACGATTTCGCTGATGACGCCCATGCCGGGCAGGATCATGATGTAGACCGCCGGATGGGAGTAAAACCAGAACATGTGCTGGAACAGCACGGGATCGCCGCCCAGCTTAGGATCGAAGATGCCGATGTGGAAGCCGCGCTCCAGCGCCAGCAGAATCAACGTGATCGCGATCACCGGGGTCCCCAGGATCATGATCAGGCTGGCTGCGTAGTTCGACCACACAAAAAGCGGCAGCCTGCCCCAGGTCATGCCCGGAGCGCGCATGCGGTGGACCGTAACGATAATGTTCAGGCCGGTAAAGATCGAGGAAAACCCGGCGATGATCACACCCACAGCCAGCATGATCACGTGTGTCTTCAAATATCCAGAGCTGAGCGGGGCGTAGAAGGTCCATCCGGAATCCACCCCCCCGGAGACCATTGCAGCCATGGAGAACGTGCCGCCTGCCATGTACAGGTACCAGCTCAGCAGGTTGATCTTGGGGAAGGCCAGGTCTTTGGTACCCACCATAATAGGCACCAGGAAATTGCCAAGTACCGCAGGCACCGAGGGAATCAGAAAAAAGAAGACCATGTTCACGCCGTGCATCGTGAACAATTTGTTGTAGGTATCAGCTTCGAACAGCTCTCCGTTTGGGGTGAGCAGGTGCAGCCGGATCAGCGACGCAAACACGCCACCAATGAGGAAGAAGACCGTGATGGAAAACAGATACAGGATCGCGATCCGCTTATGGTCCTTGGTCAGCAGCCACGATCTGATTCCGTAATTGTCGTTCAGGTAATGCCGCTCGGGCATCACCGGCTTAACGATCGCTGTCGCGGTACTCATGGTTTCTTCCCAGATGGATTCACAGGCCTCGTTCCCTGCGGGGTTGGCTGCGCCGGTTGCTGCTGGTTTTGCTGTTGAATGTTCGGCACCTCGTTGTCGCGTATCTGCGTGGGCGTGGACCGGTTATTCAGCGGGTTGGCTTCCTGCGGCGCCAGGTGCTTGATGTATTCCGTAATCGCAATGATTTCGTCTTCGCTCACCACGCCGCGGAACGTCGGCATGATGGACTGGAAGCCGGAAACGACTTTAGCGTTCGGCTCAAGAATCGATTCGCGAATGTAATTGTCATCCGCCAGCACCACACGATTATCTGTCAGGCGGACCGGACGGCCGTAAAGGCCTTCAAGGTTTGGCCCGCGCGCGCCAGAATCCGGACGATGGCACGTGGTGCAGCCGTATTGCTGGAATGCTTTTTCACCAAGCGACGCCAGTGAGCCTTCTGCTTTGCCGCTGGCCAGCCACGTAGCGTAATCTTCCGGCGTCATCACCACAACCTGCCCCACCATGCCTGAGTGTTTCGTTCCGCAGTATTGCGAGCAGAACAAATGATACGTTCCCAGTTGCGTCGCTTTGAACCAGGTAAAAACGTAGCGGTTGGGCAGCACGTCCTGCTTCACACGGAATGCCGGGACGAAGAAGCTATGGATCACGTCCTGCGAAATCATCGTGACTTTCACGTCGCGGCCCATGGGCACGTGCAGCGTATTGATTTCACGCTGGCCGCCGGGATGCTGAAACTTCCACATCCACTGTTTGCCCACGCCGTAAATTTCCAGCGGGTTCGAGGGTGAGCGTTCCATGTGGTAATAAAGGACCGCGCCCCAAACGAAAATCACCATGGAGATGCCCAGCGGAATCACCGTCCAGACAATCTCCAGCAGGGTGGAGCCGTGGATCTGTTCCGCCTGCCGCTCCGGGGTCCTCCTGTACTTGATGGCGAAGTAGAGGATCAGAATGGCGATGAGCAGCGAGAAAAAGGTGGTGATCAACACCAGGAACAGGTAGAGCGCGTCCACCTGCCCCGCCATGCTCGAGGCCTGCTCCGGAAAAATGGGAAAGTTCAGTTGCATCTATTCGGCTGTCCTGGTTAAGCGGCCCTTTTGGGCAGCAAGCGAATCGCGGCGAAACATGATCAACATGAAACTACCCAGCGCCAGAACCGTGGCGAGGGCACTCAAGCGCAAAACATTGAAAATCGCGGCGCCGTATTTACCTTGTCTCGGATCATAGTGGTAGCAGTAGAGAAGAACCTGGTCCACCACGTTTCCGATCTTGCCTTTTGACGCCTCTATCAACCCGAGCTGTATATCGCGCGGGGCGTACTCGATTCCGTAATAGTACTGGGCTACGCGCCCCTGCGGCGTCAGCAACATGATGCCGCTGGCGTG
>DATCAX010000616.1:0-3134 GCA_036512375.1 Candidatus Angelobacter sp.
CACCGACAACACGGTGACGGGAAATGGTACCGGCAGCGGCGGCACTCTCGTGGATCCCGGCATTCGCATTTTTGGCACTACCAACACGGTATTGAAGAACATTATTTCTTCCAACGTGGGAGCCGGAATTCTGCTCACATCAGGAGCTGCTACTACTGTCATCAGCCAGAACTCCATTTTCCTGAACGGAACTGTGGGTTCTGTAACGCATGAAATCGGAATTGATCTTCAGAGTGCCGCTGACAACTCCAGCCTCGGTACGTCTCCCTTCGTGACCCTGAACGACTCAGGGGACGCGGACACCGGTGGCAATGGCCTGTTGAACTACCCGATTCTCCAGAGCGCCACTGTCAGCAATGGTCAACTCACAGTTGCAGGATTCGCGCGGCCGGGATCCAGCATTGAGTTATTCATTGCATCCGCAGATCCCACGGGATTTGGTCAGGGAAAAACATATGTTGGCACTTTGGTCGAAGGCTCGGCGTCGGACCTGGACAACACTACAGGAACCTATGGGCCGGCCGCAATCAATGGGATTGCGCAAGGCACTGACACCACCAACAAGTTCAGCTTCGTAATTCCGCTGCCATCAGGGGTCACCGCTGGAACCGCGCTGACTGCCACGGCCACACTCAGCGGCGCCACGTCAGAGTTTAGTGGCAATGTGACGGTGAGCGTCGGTACCTCGATCACAGGCAAGGTATATGTTGACGCCAATCACAATCGGACACTCGACAGCGGCGAGGATTGGAGCAGTGGCGCCAGCGTGTTTGTTAATCTGGTCAAGGCGGGCGCCGTGACGCAATCGGTTTCAGTGGCTGCCGGCGCTGGCACCTTTACTTTCAGCAACGTTGGCAGCGGCGCATATTCCATCGTGCTGACCAATTCAGCCGCGTCCGTTGCGGCAACTGCTCCGGCTGGTTTTGCCTTTGTTATGCCAACGCAGGGTTCACTCCAGATCAACGTAGTGAACGATTCTTTCACCAATCAGAATTTCGGTCTCTTCCGCGGGAGCCTGGTTAGCGGCGTCGTGTTCAAAGACAATGGAGCCGGAGGTGGAACGGCGAATAATGGCGTTCCCGATGGCGCGGAACCTGGCTTGGCGGGTGTGACGGTTCGCGCAACGGATGGCGGCGCAACCACATTTGACACCGTCCAGACCGGTAGCGACGGCAGTTACACCTTGTTCATCACCCCAGGAGCATTAACTGTAGCGGTCATCAAGACGTCTCCAACAGGCTACCTTGCGACCGGGGCTCAAATCGGCACCACCGCCGGAACTTACAACCGCAGCACTGACACGCTCACCTTTACCAAAGCGGGTGAAGGCTTTTTCACTGGTGTGAACTTCGGCGTCGTTGCCCTCAACACCTTTCAGGCTGACCAGTCACAACAATCCTTGCCGGGATCCATTCTCCTTTACACTCAAGTCTTCGTTCCCGGCACCAGCGGGCAAGTCACTTTCACATTCAGCTCTACGACGAATCCTGCAAACGTGAACTTCAGCCGTGTTCTGTATCAGGATTCAAACTGCAATGGATCAATTGATTCTGGGGAGCCGGTAATTACCGGGGCTTTGACCGCCACGGCGGGCACCAATCTATGCGTCATTCTGAAAGTAAATATACCGCCGGGAACCCCTTTCAACGCCACCGACAACTCGCTGATCACCGCAAATTTCGGCTACACGAACGCCAGCCCCGCTCTTGCGGCAACCTACAGCGTGCGTGATTTGACCACAGTGGGAACAGCCACCAATGCAGGACTTCGGCTGGAAAAGACCGTGGACAAGGCAACAGCGTGGCCCGGAACAAATCTCACCTACACCATCACATTCACCAATGACAGCACTGCGCCTCTTTCCACACTGAAGATCAATGACAGCACTCCTGCCTATACTACATTTGTCAGCGGCTCTTGCGGACCCTCGCTGCCGTCCAATCTAACTGGATGTTCCGTCACGGCTCCCAGTGCCGGGCAAGCTGGCGATATTCAGTGGGTCTTTGCCGGCACACTGTTGCCCAGCCAGACCGGAACAGTGACCTTCATCGTGAAAATACAATAGCGAGCTGTGGTACGCCCACAATTCCGGGTATTTCGATTCGACGATGAGAAGGAAGATCCAGCGCATGAAAACTGGCATGACCCTCTTTCTTGAGTCGTGGGGTTAATTCTCAGGCCGGACTTGGTTCGCAGCTTTGCAATAAAGACACGCCGCGGCTTCCTGGGAATTCTTGTGATTTTTCCAGCGAAGAAATTCACCTGAAGTAACGTGTAATTCGGCAACCGCCGCAATCGCGTGCATTATCGACGTCGGCGTGGCCATGCAAGCAGGAAGCGACGCCAGTTGAGTTAATTTCAAGATTGCGATTTTCCATTCTCCTTCGAACGAAGTTACTGTTGAACGAAGCCGCGTCTAGAGTTCTTTCTAGGAAGGTGCGTTTGTAAGCCGGAACGTAACATGCAACAAAGGCTACCGCCGAAAGCAACGCGACGACCGCTGCAAACGTAACGGGATCTGTTGGGGTTTTATATGCAATTATTCCCCGTAAGCAACTGAAAACATTGCGCAAGCTATCACTTGTCGACGGTTGCTGACGCCGCTTGAACCCCACCTCCGCGGGTGGGGTTCGCGGCGGCGGTTGTTATTGAATCACTGAATCTGAACACTTCAATCAGACGGCGTGGCTCAGCCTTAACCAGAGTCGTTGCAATTTGTTACCGCGAGCCGGACGGAATTATTGCGTACCACAGCCGTCTACAGCCAGCCCTTCATCCGGGCGATGCGTGCGGCCTCGACTCTATTACTGGCGCCAAGCTTGCTCATCGCTTCAGAAAGATAGTTGCGCACGGTGCCTTCCGAGAGATGAAGGCTGGTCGCGATTTCGGCGCTGGTCGCACCGTCGGCGGCCTGGCGCAAGACCTGGCGCTCACGGTCGCTCAGCGGATCGGCTTCCGTCCAGGCTTCGGTGGAGAGTTCGGGATCAATCACGCGAAGGCCGGAGTAGACGCGGCGAATAGCATCGGCCAGCGCAGCTGCAGGAGAATCTTTGAGCAGATAGCCCGCTGCGCCGGCGAATAGCATCGGCCAGCGCAGCTGCAGGAGAATCTTTGAGCAGATAGCCCGCTGCGCC
>DATCAX010000617.1:0-9983 GCA_036512375.1 Candidatus Angelobacter sp.
AGGGCCTGCAGCAGGTTGAGATCGCTGGGCATCAATTCACGGCTGATGTCGGCTAGGGCGAGTATGCCAAGGAGATCGCTTTCGGTTCCCTCCAGTCGCACCAGCGTCAGATTCCGCCAGCCACACGCGGCTATCAACTCCGGGCCAAGCGCCTGAACGCCGCTGCCGGTAATCTTCACGTCAGGATGGCGTTCCGCATATTCTGAAAATGCAGCATTCAATTTGCGTTGCAGCTCGCGCTCCGGCCTGGGACCGCAAAAGCCGACGCTCTCCACCTTGTTGCCCTGGGCCAAAGACAGAATCGCGGACTTTGCGCCAATCATGCTGGCCACGCGCTCAGTGAAATTCTTCACAAAATCCGGCAGACGCAGGGCCGACCCAAGATCCAGCGCCATTTCCATCAGGTCTTCTGTGCGCTTGCGGTGCTGATCAGAAAGTTGAAGATTGTGGGCCGCTTCCAGGGCGACCGTAATTTCAGCGCCCAAGACGCGGGCGCGACGAATGTCGTCGGGCGAGAAGCGTGCCTTGTCTTTTTTGTCGAGGAAGCCGAGCACGCCAAGCTGGCGGCCGTCAGCGGTTAACAAGGGAATACCCATGTATTGCTTCAGCTCAGATTCCCAGCGCCGCAGCTGCGCTTTCTCACTGGACGGAAGCTGATTCATGTCCTCGCATATCTGCGGGTTTCTGGAATCAAGCGCGCGCTTGGCAACGGCTGAAATGTCGATATCGAGGCGGCTTGCAGTGCCCTTGCTGGCGCCCCAGCGGAGACGGCACTCACCTTGGTCCACCAATGCAACAAAGACGCGGGAGACACCCAGAAAGTCGGCGGCGCGGACCACGAAGGCGGGGAAAAAGCCCTCCAGACGCGAAGCTCCCAGATCGGCGGAGATTTCCAGCAGTTGATCAAGCTTCTGCTTTTGCCCAGCATAAAGGCCCGCCAATTCGGAATTATCCAGGGCCATGCGGGCAACGTTGCCCATCACGCCAAACGCTGAAACTTCCGCAGGCGCGAAAACGGTGGTACGCACCGCCAGCAGGACGGCTGCGGCGCCGGTCGTCAAGATGGGCTGCGCCAACCCGTAAAAAATGGCCTCGCTTTCGGGGAGGCGATAAGAAAACCGGAAATTGACGGAACGCTTTTGCTCGATCGCCTGCGCAGCGAAAGAGCGGGCGTGTTCCATAAGCGCCTTTGCGTTTGCGGGATCGTCGACGCCTGTGCAGACTGTTGCGGGAAGGTAGCTTTCGCCGTCGCGCACCATGATTCCGGCCACAACAGCTTGAAAAATATCTCTGGCTGATTCCGCAATTCTCTGCCGGAGGACCGGAAGCTCTCCACTGAAGGACGAAAGCTCCGCGCAGGTCTCAAGCACTCTTTCCAAGGGAGCAGTCGCCTTGGCCGGGGATTTCGATCGAACTGGGGTGGCTTTTGGTATCAGTCTCATTCCGTCTCAGTCTTGGCTTGCGGGAAACCTGAAGGTACTCTGGAATCTCATTTTGAGTCAATAAGTAATTGACCTGCCAGTATCAACGCGACAACGCCAAGTACGGCCCGCTCGAAACGTCTCAGAGTGAGATTGTTATTCATCCCAAAGGCACAAATGAGACTTGGAATCAGGGAGATAGGTCAGTTTCGGCGGCGTAAGCGAGCTCAAATAGCGGGTTCTCCTGCCTGGCAGGGCCGTAAACCATTGATTCGGTTACGTATGCCAGGTCATCACGTATCGAAGGTGCTAGTCCCATGCTCAGGTGGCCATGACATTGCATTTCTCTATTCGCTCCTTCCCCGTAAGGGAACTTGTGTCTTTTAGAAGAACTTCCAGAATGCGGTTCTGGGACGGGCTCAGGATTCGGGAATCAAGCAGCAGATATTCGACATGAAAAAGAACACGAGCCGTGAAGCGAAGCGGCCGTAGAGGTTCGGAACATGCGCATTAACAAGACAATTGGCGGCAAGCTCTATATGGGCTTTGGCCTGATCATGGCAATCGTGGTTGTTGCGTTCCTCGTGAACTGGCTGGCAGTCCGGCATGAGCAGACGACCAGGGCGCTTTATAAGCAATCGATCACGATGGTGGAAAGCCTTTCCAAGCTGGACAAAGCGAGGAATGAGAACCGTCTCTCTCTGAGAAACTTCCTATTGAATGGCGACCGGCGCGAAGCCGACGCTCTTTCCCGTGGTCAGAGCGAAGTGGAACGGCTGATCAATGAGATCAAGGACAACGGCACTTCGCTGGGAGACACCAGCCGGGCGCGACAGTTGCTTGACCAACTGGCCGAGGCGGAACGCGAGTGGGCCCGAACCTTCGCCGCGCCGCTAATGGAAAAACGCCGCCAGGTTGATACCGGCAGCGCCACAGTGGCAGAACTGCAAATTGCTTACCTTCAGGCCACGCCGACACCGGAACAGAAACAAAGAGAAGAACAACCGCTGGTACAGCTTGCCGGCATGATGAAGAGTGCCAACGGTGAAGCCGAATCGTCCGATAGCCAGGCGGCAACGCTCATCACTTTCGTGACCCTGGGCGGCCTGATGATCGTGATCCTGCTCTCAGCCTCGATTTCCTGGCGCGTGGCGAAATCGATTACGCTCCCGCTCGCGCAGCTGATTACCGTTGCTGGGCAGATCGGCAACACCGGCGACCTGGAACAGAAAGTGGAAATCAAGGGCGAAGATGAAGTCGCACAGTTGGCCCGCACCTTTAATAACATGGTGCTGTACCTGCGTGAGATGGCCGGAATTTCCGAAGCGATTGCCGGCGGCGATCTCTCAGTGGAAATCAACCCGCGCTCCTCGCGTGACACGCTGGGCAAAGCCTTCCGTGAGATGACACTGGGCCTGCGCAACCTGGTAAAGAACGTACGCGACAGCGCTGCCCAGGTAGCCAGCGGTTCCAACCAGGTGGCCTCGGCCTCCGACGAATCAGCCAAGATCAGCGTGCAGGCGGCCTCTGCGATCGATGAAGTCACCAGCACCATGCATGAGATGAGCATCAACGTGCAGAATATGGTGAAAAGCACGCAGATGCAGGCTTCCAACGTGAGCGAAACTTCCGCCTCCATCGACCAGATGGTGGCCTCAATCCAGCGCGTGGCCGATACAGCCAAGGTGCTGCTCGATATCTCGCAGCGCTCACGTGACGAAGTACATAACGGCATCAACACCATGGAGAAAGCAACGGATGGCTTGAGCCGGATCAATGCTTCCATTGGCTCGTCCGCGGAAATTATTTCCGCGCTGGGCCAGCGTGCCGATGACATTGGAAAGATCATCGAAGTAATCGACGACCTGGCTGAGCAGACCAACCTGTTGGCTTTGAACGCCGCGATTGAAGCTGCACGCGCCGGTGAGCATGGCCTGGGCTTCGCTGTTGTGGCCGACGAAGTACGCAAGCTGGCAGAAAAGTCCGCGCAGTCTACGCGAGAGATTTCTGAACTCATCCAGAGCATTCAGAAGGAAGCCCGCAAGGCCGTGGACAACATGGAGAAGAGCACGACCATTGTGAATGAAGGCCTTTCCCTGGGCGGCGATCTGAGCGGCGCGCTGAAAAAGATTTCCAGCGTTGTCTCAGAAGTTTACAAGTTCGCGCAGGAAATCGGCGCGGCGACGAATGAGCAGTCTCACGGTTCCTCACAGATTGCCAAGGCCACCACGCGGCTGAACGAAATCACGCATGAAATCAACTCTTCCGTGGAAGAACAGGCCTCAGGAGCGCAGGCGGTTGTAAGGGCAATGGAAAAGATGCGCGAACTGGTGCAGCGTTCGTCTTCTGGATCTACAGAGCTGGCGGCTTCGGCGGAGCAGATGTCGAAAATGTCACGCTCCATGCTGGAGGCAATGGACCGGTTCGTCCTGGAGAACATGCAACCGCAACGCGATAATCGCGGCGGACAGCGGCGGAATAATGAAGAGCCACAGGGCCGCAATCAACAAACGCCACAATACGCGTCCGCAAGCGCGGGCGGGAACTACAACTAAGCCGAGGGAGACCTAATGTCCAAAGAACTGCACATTGTCGGCTTCCGCGTTGGGCGCGAGGTGTTTGGCGTCCCGATCGCGCTGGTGCATGAGATCGTTCGCGTCCCGGAGATCACATCTGTGCCGGATTCACCCGGCTTCGTTCAGGGCGTGATCAATCTGCGCGGCAAGATTGTCTCCGTCGTGGACCTGCGGCGCCGCTTCGGAGAAATAGACATCAAGCCCACCAAAAAGAACCGCATTCTGGTGACCGAGGTGCACGGGAAACTGGTGGGGTTAATCGTGGACAGTGCTTCAGAAGTTTTGAAGATTCCAGAGAGCGACATCGAATTACCGCCCGTGTTTGAACAGGGCGAACTGAACTACGTGACCGGCGTGGGAAAGCTGAACGGCCGGCTGATCATTTTGATTGACCTGAACAGGATCCTGCAAAAAGGCGAACTGCGGCGGATGGGTGAAACCAGTGAACCCCGCGCGGCGGCTGCCTTTGCCGGATTGTAAGCGGCAACGAGGACTCTAACGGAAACCATGGACACACCGAGTGTTCAAATCCAAATCAGCGAACCGGAATACAAGCTGTTGCAAACCCTGGTCTACCAGGAGTGCGGCATGTACTTCGACGAGCGGCGGGCGCACTTCTTGCAGGACCGTCTGCAACGCCGGCTGAAAATCTGCGGGCTGGATACCTTTTACGCTTACTACCGTCTGCTCACCAGCTACCAGGGCAAGGCGGAGATGAGCGCGCTGGTGGAAAATCTCACGGTGAATGAGACCAGCTTCTTCCGCAACAAACCGCAGCTTGAGCTATTCCAGAAAAACGTCCTGGAAGAACTGTTGAAGCGGAAGCAGGAGCGGCGCGACTGGAACCTGCGCCTGTGGTGCGCGGGATGTTCCACCGGACAAGAGCCGTATACGCTAGCCATGCAGGTGTGCGACGCGCTGGCTTACTACTACCTGCGCAATCCGCTGCCATTTGAAATGCCGAGTCCCAAGCCGCTGATCCCACCGCCATGGAAAGTGGAAATCCTGGCTTCCGACATCAATTACACGGTTTTGCGCACCGCGCAAGAGGGCGTTTATTCAGACAACCAGATGGAGTCAGTGGACTACGCTTATCGCCTGCGCTATTTCGACAAGCTGGGCGAGCGTTATGCCATCAAGCGCGGGTTGAAAGACCTGGTCCATTTCGACTTTCACAACCTGAAGACCGAATTTCTGCCGCAGCGCAATGACGTGATCTTCTGCCGCAATGTGATGATCTACTTTGACGAGGCCGAGCAGAAGCGCCTGGTGGAAAAGCTATATCGCTGCCTGAATCCGGAAGGTTATCTGTTTATCGGGCACGCCGAAAGCCTTTTTGGCCTCTCAGACAAATACAAGATGCTGCACCAGAACAACGGCACGGCGTACCAGCGCGTTGAGGTGGCAGGGTGAATTTCTTCTCTGACGATCACGCGGCCGAGCTTCGCGAACTCTTCTTTGAGACCGCAACGGAATTGTTGCAGAACCTCAACGAAGAGGGCCTGGAGCTGGAGAAGCGTCCGGAAGACGAAGAAGTATTGCGCCAGGTGCGGCGCACCGTGCATACCTTGAAAGGCGATTCAGCGGCGTGTGGATACACAGAACTGAGTGAACTGGCGCATGCGCTGGAAGACGTGTTGCGTCCGGAGATTGCGGCGCTGAGCCAGGCAGCGCTGGCGGAAGTTGTGCTCATTGCCGCCGATACTTTCAGCTCCATGCTCTCCGCCTATCGCGGCAGCCTGCAACCACCGGCAGGAGAAGAGCTGAAACAGCAGATCCTTTCGCTCACGCGCAAGCCAGCCAACAATGTGCGTTACAAGCTGCAGGCACGGTTCGTGTGGAGCGAGTACGAGCAGATGGTGGTAGCGGACGCCCTGGGCCGCGGAGAAACCGTTTACAACGTGGCGTTCTCCATTGAACCGCAGTGCCCGATGCGCGGGGCAGCGATGCAGTTGATTCGCAACGTGCTGCAGGATTGCGGAAAGCTGCTGGCGGTGGCGCCCGACCAAAGCACGCTGAACAACGATCTTGACGTGGTGGAAGCAGCCATCGCCAGCGAAAATTCCGAGGAGTGGATCGCGAAAAAATGCCGTATCCCCTCTGTGGTTGCGGAAGTTCTGATACAGAAAGCCGGGTCGGCGCAGGAGCAGGCGGAGGATGTGCTGGACATTGTGAAGCACATCACCGCGCCCCAGGAAGATGAAACTGAGATTGCTATTCGCGCCGAAGAAACTCCGGCAGCGCTGGTGCAGGCGGCCAGTGAAAATGCTACAGCACGTGCTGAAAGCGTGCAGGCGCCCGCGGATACGCAGCCCGCAAGTTTCGCCAGCATGTCAGAAACATTGCTGCGCGTAGACGCGGAGAAGATTGATTCAGTCCTGAATCTTGTGGGTGAACTGATTATCGCCAAGAGCATGCTGCACCAGGCGATCAACGAATTTGACAAGCGTTATCCCAAAGATCCTTTGAAAATGCGGTTCTCAGACGCCATGGCTTTCCAGGCCCGGATCATGAACGACCTGCAAAAGTCGGTGATGAAGATCCGAATGGTTCCGGTGGAACATCTTTTCCGCAGGTTTCCGCGCGTAGTGCGAGACGTAGCAAAGTCCTGCGGCAAAGAAGTCAACCTGGTGGTGACCGGACAGGACACCGATCTGGACAAGAGCATTCTGGATATGCTGGCGGAGCCACTGGCCCACCTGGTACGCAACGCTGTGGACCACGGAATTGAATCTCCGGCGGAGCGCATCACTGATGGAAAGCCAGCGCAAGGAACCGTAACGCTTGACGCGTATCACCAGGGCAACGAGATTGTGATTGAAGTTACCGACGATGGGCACGGGATCGACCGCGACAGGCTGATCGCGAAAGCAGTGGAGCGCGGACTGCTCAAGCCGGGCGATGCAGCGGTGCTGGGTGAAGTGGACATCAACAACCTGGTTTTCCATCCCGGATTAAGCACCGCGAAAGAAGTTACTTCAATTTCCGGACGCGGCGTGGGTATGGATGTGGTGAAGACGGTCCTGGAAAAGCTGAAAGGTACGGTCAGCATCCGGACGACCGCAGGCAAAGGGACCACGTTCTTACTGAAAGTACCGCTTACGCTGGCGATCATCAAGGCGCTGCTGTTCCGTGTGGGCGAGCGTTTGTATGCAGTCCCACTGGCGTCTGTAGTGGAGATCACCCGGACCACGCAAGGGGCGCTACATCGCGTGGACCAGCATGAGGTGATGCAGTTACGCAATGAAGTGCTAACGCTTCTGCATCTCCACCGGCTGGAAAAAGACCGCGGAGAAACGGGAAAGATGTTTGTGGTAGTGATTTCCACCGGCGAACGCAAATTCGGCCTGGTGGTGGATCATCTGGTAGGCGAAGAGGAATTAGTCATCAAGGCCATGAATGATCACCTGGTGGCCACAGACCTGGTCAGTGGCGCTTCCATCCTGGGCGATGGCACGGTAGTGCTGATCCTGAATCTCTCAAGTGTAGTTGCAAAGCTCGGCAAGTTGCAGATGGTGGGGGCCACAGCATGAGTAACAAATTGCGAGTCCTGGTGGTGGATGATTCCGCATTGATGCGGAAATTGATTCCACAAATCCTCGCCCGGGACAGCGAAATTGAAGTTGTAGGAACGGCAATGGACGGCGAATTCGGCCTTAAAAAGATTGAGGACCTTCGCCCTGACGTGGTAACGCTTGACCTGGAAATGCCACGTATGGACGGACTGGAGACGCTACGCCAGATCACGCGGCGGTTTCGCGTACCGGTGATCGTGGTGAGCGCGTTGACAACAGAAGGCGCAAGCGCAACATTCAAGGCACTGGCGCTGGGCGCGTTTGATTTTGTAGCCAAGCCACGCGACGCGGCTTCCGCACACATGGATGAGATCGCCGTGGATCTGATCAGCAAGATCAAGGTTGCGGCCAGGACCAAGGTGCGGAACACGCCTGCGCCCCTGACATTTGATCGACCCAGACCCGACAAGAAAGCATTGCGGCCGCGGCGCGAACCAACCAAGATCATAGCCGTTGGTATTTCCACCGGGGGGCCGAATGCATTGCAATACCTTCTGCAACAACTGCCCGGTGACTTTCCCGGGACCATCATCGTGGTGCAACATATGCCGGAAGGGTTTACGGAAATGTTTGCACGGCGACTGGATGAATCTTGCGCCGTCGACGTTAAAGAGGCGCAGTCCGGCGACCTGCTGATTGCAGGACGTGCGCTGATTTGTCCTGGAGACCGCCACATAAAAGTCCGGCGGATGCCTCTAGGAAACACCGTGGTGCTATCCGATGAAGCCCGCATGAATGGACACAGGCCGTCCGTGGACATTCTGTTTCGCTCAGTAGCGGCGGAATTTGGCAGCAGGGCGGTAGGCGTACTCATGACCGGCATGGGCGACGATGGAGCTGAAGGCCTGGGATTGATGAAAGACGCGGGCGCGCTCACCATCGCGCAGAGTGAAGATTCCTGCACGGTGTTCGGCATGCCCAAAGCTGCCATTGAACGTGGGCACGCTATGCGCGTGGTCCCGCTGGACATGCTGGCCAACACGCTGGCCATGCAGTGTAACCCAGAGAAGATTGCTCGAGCTGTAAAAGTTTAGTTGGAGTCGCAAGGAGAACAAGTATGGATACATTTCCAATTTTGATTCGTAAAGACGGCAGACCGATCCGCTACCTGGTGGTGGACGATTCCGTTTTCGCACGGAAGAACGTAGCGAAGATGGTTGAGGCTTTCGGCGGCGAAATCGTTGGCGAAGCCGGCGATGGCTGCACTGCCATCACGGAATATGACCGCACCACACCTGACATGGTGCTGATGGACATCACCATGCCACAAATGGAAGGCATTGAGGCCGCGGAGCGCATTGTGCGTTCGCATCCGAATGCGCGCATCGTCATGGTATCTTCCGTCGGCTACCAGGAAAACATTGTGGCCGCGTTGCAGAAGGGCGCACGCCACTTTGTCCAGAAACCGGTGAAGTCGGAGATCCTTTACGAAGTAATCAAGTACGTAATGGGCGATGACGCGGCTGTAGCCACGCCTGCCGTCCAGGGAAACTGACCATGAAGATTGAACTGATTCAGCCGTTCATCAACGCTGCCGATGCCGTGCTGGCGGAAACGCTGCAATGTCAAACGCGCATGGGCGACGTGACCATGGATGAAGAAGCGTATCGCCGCAAAGGCACCGCTTCCATGGTGACGATCAAGGGCGACATCGAAGGCCGCGTGATTTTCGATATCGATACGCCGACTGCGGCCAGAGTAGCGAGCTATCTCACGGGATCGCCGGTTCCCGAAAGCGATGAGGTGGCGAGAGAGACCGTTTGCGAGCTGGCCAACATGGTCATTGGCAGTGCCATTACCGCGCTCAACGACCAGGGATTCAAATTCAAGATTTATCCGCCGGTGATCCACGCCGATGAGCTTGGCGAAAAAAGCAGCGAGGACCAGGAGGCGCTGGTCATGTGCTTTGACACGGACAGCGGAAACATTTTCATGAACATCGCCATGCGCTACAACCGCAAGCGGCGCACAGATGGACGGACGAGTTAACTTCTTCTCACAGCGATTCCAACTGGGGCGGCCGAAAAGCCGCCCTTTTTCATTTACAAAGCTTGTACTAAGTCCAGATATTCAGGACCTCAGGTTATGGGAATGTGCGGACCATGAATGGCGTTTGCAAGAGGCAAGGCAGCGGCACCTCATCATTAAAGTTGGGATCGATGGTGGGGATGCACGTTGGATCCTGCTGTGGAATGTGAAACGAAGGAAGCGGACGATTGACAATGCCCGGGTCCACCGGAGTCGCCAGAACTGAGTTTGTGGTGGTCCTGATAATGGAAATTGACGGCGTGGCAAAAGTTCTATCCGGCAGAACCGCGCCAGACACGCAAACGGTGTCAGTACAATTCGGCGCGTGCACATCATCACGAACGATTGTGATATCGTTCGCGCTGATCGCAAAAACGCGTGAA
>DATCAX010000618.1:0-2763 GCA_036512375.1 Candidatus Angelobacter sp.
CGCGGCTGGGCGGCGGCATCAACGGAATCGCGGAGACAAAGATCTACTTTGTGAGCACGCGGAGTGGATCAAAAGAGATTTGGGCGATGGATTACGATGGGCAAAACCAACACCAGATCACGCATTTAGGCACCATTTCACTTTCTCCGCGCATCTCACCTGATAACTCGCGAATTGCATTTTCGTCGCTGGGCCGGGATGGATGGTCGATCCGCATGTACTCACTGGAACTTGGCCGGATGGTGAATTTTCCGGGAGGCTCGGCGGGAGGGAGCAACCTGTCACCGGCATGGTCTTCAGACGGCACGAAGATTGCGTTTTCGTCGTCGCGCTCGGGAGACTCGGAGATATGGGCGGCGGACTCGAGCGGAGGCAACGTGCACAAAGTCACCTCTCTGCAGGGACCCAACGTAGCGCCGGTTTGGAATCCGCGAAGCAACGCGCAGATTGCCTTTGTTGGCGGGCGCACAAGCGAGCCACAGATTTACACCATGGGCCTGGACGGCTCAAACATGCAGCGCATTACCGACAGCGGCTATGCTGTCTCTCCGTCGTGGCACTCCAACGGCGGATTGCTTGCGTTCAGCTGGAATCGCAAGTACGGGCCAGGGGACCCCGGCGGCCAGGATATCTATGTGTTCGAGCTCGCGAGCATGCATTGGCTGCAGGTAACGCACGAATCGGGCAGTAACGATTTTCCGTCGTGGGCTCCGGATGGACGGCACATTGTTTTTCAGCGGACTGTCGGCAGGCATCCACAGATTTGGACGATGCTTGCCGATGGGACGCATCAGCAGCAACTGACGCGCGCCGGCGACAACTCAATGCCGAACTGGAGCATGAAGTGAGTTCCGGAATGTTTTCAGGCGGGGTGCGCGCCATCACAGGTGTCAACGTGGTATCGGGATAGCCGAGTTAAATGGGCTATGATTTTATACGTTACCGAAACCTTTCGGCGGTCATTACCGGAGGGTACAGGCCTGGCGGCACGGCGTAGCTGAGGATGCCCGATAGTGCTGGAGTGGGCAGAGTGAAAACGACCGAGTCGCAGGGATGAAGATTTTTGAATTTTGGGAAGGAGTACTAAATTGAGGATAAGTAATCGAGTCTATGTACCTGTTGTTCTGCTTGCTGCATTGCTGGCTGTTGCAGGATGCAAGAAGAAGCTGCCACCGCCGCCGCCCACGCAGACAGCGCCGCCGGTAACCGCACCAGCACCGACCGCACAACTGACCGCTACACCGACAGTGATTTCGGCCGGCGACCAGGTGCAACTGGCCTGGCGGACGACCGACGCCACCTCAATTTCGATCGACGGGATTGGCGATGTGCCTTCAACAGGCGTGAAGACGGTGACCCCAACCGCTTCGACAACCTATCACCTGGTTGCACGCGGCGAGGGTGGATCGACCGACGCTTCAGCCAGCGTAACCGTGAACGCGCCGCCCGCGGTGCAGGTGCCTACCAACACGATGAGCGCTGAGGAAGAGTTCAAGGCCAATGTTCAGGACATCTTCTTCGACTACGATACCGATGCAATCCGCACCGACGCAGAGTCAACGCTTTCAAAGGACGCCAGCTACCTGGTGAGCCATGCGGACGTGAAGGTGGTAATCGGCGGGTATTGCGATGAGCGCGGCTCCGACGAATACAACCTGGCGCTGGGCCAGCGGCGTGCCGACTCGACCAAGAACGCGCTGGTGACGGCGGGAGTGGCAGCAAGCCGGGTTCGGGTGATCAGCTACGGCAAGGAAAAGCCGTTCTGCAGTGAGTCGAACGAGGCGTGCTGGCAGCAGAATCGCCGCGCGGGATTCACGATGGACCGGTAAGACCTTGGGTGTTTGGTAGATGGTGCGATATCCCAGGTCTCAAAATCGAGACCTGGGGCACCCGGCTTCTCTTTGGAAGTTGGCTGGCAGAACGGAAAGCGGAAGGCCAAGGTTTGTGCTATCCCACCCTTCGCTAGAAAAAGCGAAGGATGGGGCACCCAGTTCTATGGGTGGGTCAAGGTTGGGGCGCCCAGTTCGAGACTCACAATCGAGACTGGGGCAGATGAGCCAATGCAACAGCAATTCCAACGGCAGTCCCGCCTGATGACGAGGTTGCCACAAGCAGTTGTTATCATGGATGAGTTATGCAGATAGCAAGTAAACTTCGCAATCGTCTTCTTGCGGCAGCAGTCTTTGCGGTCGTACTTGCCTGGGCCCCTGTGCGGGCACACGCGGTTTCAAAGGAGATCATCGAACTACAGACGCAGGTGCAGCAACTGCTGGACATGGTTCAGCGTCTCCAGTCCACGCTGGACACGCGCTTTGGCGTACTGCAGAACCTGGCGCAGCAAACCGCGGACCAGGCCAAGCAAATGAGCACCGCCGTGAACGACCTGCAACAGAAACTGAATGCGCAGACCGAAGCGTCGAACGGAAAGATGGACACCGTCAGCGGCCAGGTGCAATCGCTGAACGACTCGGTGGACGAGTTGAAGTCGCGCATCGCCAAACTGGACAAGTCCGTTCAGGATTTGCAGACACAGTTGCAGAACATCCAGACTCCGCCGCAATCCGCTGTGGCTCCGGGCAGTACACCGGGAGGCACATTTCCGGGAGGCGGGCCGGGGGGCCCCTCAGGCAGCATGACTCCGAACGCGCCGGCGGCAAACCAGGCTCCGCCGCTGCAGGAGACCTATCAAAGCGGGTTACGCGACTTCAACGCCGCCAAGTACCAGTTGGCCGCCGCGGAGTTCCAGGACATTATTCACTACTA
>DATCAX010000619.1:0-4429 GCA_036512375.1 Candidatus Angelobacter sp.
CAAAGGGTGCGGGATCTTGGAGCCAAGCACGAGGATCAGTTCCGGCGTATCTATCCGAGAAAACCCGAGTAGCAGAGAGCGGATTCCCTCGCCTCACCGCCGGCGGAGCCATCGATGGGCGACCGGAAGGTGCGAGAACAAACCTTCGACAGACGAGATGAATCATGGGACAATTTGATTCGACGACTGAGGCCGCTCTAGCTCAGCTCAAAATCGACCAATCAGCGCTATCTCCTGTTAGTTTTGCCGTCGAAAAGCCGGTCGGCATTGGATCGAAGATTCTTGAGTTGGCAGGGTATCAAGGTGCTTCTGTTACAGCCGATTTGGTTTTCGGACTCAAAGGGCTTGCAGCCGCTAAGGATGAAAGCCATCTGATCTACTTTGCGGAGGCGCTTGTCGACGATTTTCGTCGCCTCTATCGCTGGAGCGAAGAGATGCGACAGCGGGTTGAGAAAACTCTCAAATCGCAGGAATTTCAGGAGACGGTAGCAAGTGCAACTTTGTATGTGGCGCGTACAAACGTCGAAACACGGCTGAAGCGACTGGCGCACGTTCTGGCGAACACCATCAAGGACGGCAATTTGGAGCCAGAGACCCTGGACGATGCGATGCGGACGGCGGTTTTTTTAACGGAGAAAGATATTGGAGCCCTGCGCATCGTGTATAAACTTCAAAGCGTGAGGTGGCCCCGGTAGTTCGGACAGTTTTTGTTTTTTCTTAAGTGGAAGTTCTTGTTTTTGCTTTTAGGCTGCCATTGATTCTGGCAGGCGGTTGAAGTATACCTGATCGGGCGTGAGCGCCTTCAGGCTGGAGTGTGGACGGATGGAGTTGTAGAACCAGATGTATTTGCCGATCCGCTCCCTGGCCTCGCTGACTGAGGCGTATGCGTGCAAATAGACCTCCTCGTATTTGATCGATTTGCAGACCCGCTCGACGAAGACGTTGTCGCGCCAGCGGCCCTTGCCGTCCATGCTGATAGCGATTCCGTTTTCCTTTAGCCGCCCGGTGAATGCCTCGCTGGTGAACTGGCTGCCCTGATCGGTGTTGAAGATTTCCGGTTTTTCATTCTTGGAAAGAGCTTCTTCGAGCGCCTCGATACAGAAAGGAGTCTCCATGTTGATCGACAGCTTCCAGGCAAGAACCCTGCGGTTGAACCAATCCACTACCGCAGCCAAATAGACGAAGCCACGCGCCATGGGGAGTGGAGTAAGAGACAGGGCGTAGTCGAGCTATTTCCCCGTCTCTCCTCCCCGAACCGGACATGCACCTCTCAGCGCATCCAGCTCTCTGTTCAAGTGTTGCTCATAGCAAAAGCGACATCAGCGTAGCGCGATTTGATGGTTTTGCGTACCTCATCGCGCAGGATGTACGGGTTATCCGATGGCGAGCGCCAAGTGAAACGCCCCTTGCGGCTGGTGACGAGTCGCCCAAGCGCCAGCTCTCCATAGAACCCCCGACTGTTCTGCCCTTTTAACACCCATGTTTTGGCACGTCCTGCTCCTGGAGACCGGACATGGTCACGCATCAGCGACCTGAAGCTACGCCGATACTTACGCGCAAGCCAGTAGCCGAACTTCCAGAAGACCGTACGGTCCACCTTTCTGAACACGGTTGCTGTGTAGTCGGTGTATTGATAGAAGGCCGCCCATCCGGCGAACTGCCGGTTCAGGCTCTCTATCATGTCCATCCGATTCATGCTGAAGTCTGCTGACAGTTGCTTGACCAGCCGCTCAGTGAATCCCCTATATTTCTCCCACGGGATGGTTGTCACAGGCCACATGCGGCCACATGGTCCACGCCTACGGATGATGCGATGACCGAGGAACACGAAGCCGTCATTCACATGCGTGATATGGGTCTTCTCCATATTCAGTGTGAGTTTCAGCTCGCCTTCCAGGAATGCTCTGCACGCTTCGCGAACTGCCTCGGCGTGCTTTCGAGTTCCTTTGACAACGATCACAAAATCATCCGCGTACCGGCAGTAGGAGATGGCAGGTTTCCATTGCCGGTGCTCTCGCACAGTAATAGGACGCTGTTTGAGAATTGCGAAGTTCCATGCCCACCGGTCCTTGCGCACCTTCTTACTCAGGTAGTTCTTCTCCATCCACACATCGAATTCATGCAACATGATGTTGGATAAAAGCGGTGAAATCACACCGCCTTGAGGAACGCCTTCGCTTGCAGCGCGAAACAGACCACGATCAACACATCCTGCCTTGATGAACTTCCAGAGCAAGGCAAGGAATCGCTGATCGGCAACTCGCTTACGGATTCCCTTCATCAACAGGCGATGATGAACCGTATCGAAGTAGCTGGCAAGGTCGCCTTCAATAATCCAGCGCCCGGCAGTCTTCTGTTCATCCCCCTCCAGCAGTTGAAGTTTCACCGTGCGAATCGCATGATGTACGCTCCGCGCAGGCCGAAAGCCATAAGAGGCCGAGAGGAAATCGCTCTCCCATATCGGCTCCATCACCATCAGCATTGCGCGTTGCACAATTCGATCCCGCAGGCTCAGGATACCAAGTGGCCTGAGCTTCCCGTTTGCTTTCGGTATATACACGCGGCGCGCAGGCTGCGGATTATATGATCCAGCCAACAACTCCTCGCGTATTGTCGTCAGTTCATGCTGGAGTTTCGCCTCCATCATGCGCTTATCGACGCCGTCCACACCCGGTGTGCGCGCTCCGCTGGATGCCAGCGTAATGCGCGCCGCTTCACTCAGCCAGTTCCTGTCGGCAATCAGTCTTAGAAGACGATCGAACTTGCGTTCTCTGTCCTCCGTTGACCAAGTCGCCAGCTTGCTTTGCATTTCACTGATTATCAAAGGTCTTCACCTCACTCGAGTCAGTTAGTTAACCAAGCAAACCACTTCAACTGCCTCCCTTCGCCATGTGGCCGGCTTTCCCGGCCTCGGACTACTACGGAGGCTCCGCCAGTCTGCACATCATCAGGGACACACTCCCTTATCATTTGTGCAAACCTTCCCCAGTTCACATGCTGGACTCATCACATGGGCGAGGCTGCCTGTCGCAGTCTTTCTCCTTGCTTGCCGCAAGTCGTCGCAAACGCCGTGGTCTAGCTGCGCGCTCCCCATGGCTCCCTGCCGCCCGGCTTACATATCCATTCGGCATTCGTGTCGTCAATTAACCCTACATATGATCGACGACAATTCGCATCCTGCCTGTTAAGCGATGTCGGCAGGGGTGACATTTCAACCCTCAGATGCGTTTTAACAGGTTCGTGTTCCTCAACCGTCCCATGCTCAGCCTAGAAGCTCATCTTGGCGTAATCGCTTCGCCGCAAGCCCCATTTTCCGCGGACTTCGTCACCTTGCCAGTGTCAGCAAGTCACCGCCGCTTTGGCTCATTTTCTCTCGCAGCAGAGAAAAGGCAGGCACAACCAAATCATCGTGCTCTGCATCCCAGACATGCTCAAGCAGCGCACCTCCTTTCAACCGAGTTACGCTGGCTGGGCGTACTATAAGTGATGTCCATGGCCCAGACCTGGTTGGGCCGCGTGATGGCCTGGCCGCGCAGCAGATAGGGATAGATCCTGTGCCCTGGCGCAGGCTTGGAGGTGTTGGGCCTGCGATAGATGGCCTCGATGCACATCCTCCGCATCAGCGTTGCAATGTGACGGCGACCAACTGCCAGGCCCTGCTGCCAGAACAAGTCGCGAAGCATCCGGCTACCGGCGAATGGGTAGTTCAGATGCAGCTCATCGATGCGCCGCATCAGCCAAAGATCCTCGGCTGAGATCGGACGCGGATGGTAGTAAACGCCGCTGCGGCTGATGCCCAGGGCCATGGCTTGTTGCTTGATGGGAAGATCGTGCTCGGGGTCGATCATCGCTTTACGCTCAGCAGTCCCGCCTTGGTGAGCGCCCCTTCTAAAAAATCGTTCTCCAGCGTCAGGGCGCCGATCTTGGCGTGCAGCGTCTTGAGGTCAACCGCCGCCGCTGCCGGCTCTGCCTTTGCATCGCCGCCGAAGACCCCAACTGCGCCCTCCAGCAACTGGCTCTTCCACTGTGTAATCTGGTTGGCATGCACGTCAAACTGCTCTGCCAACTCCGATAGCGTCTTTTCTCCCTTGATCGCGGCCAATGCCACCTTCGCCTTGAAGGTCGCTGTGTGGTTCCGACGCGGACGTCTGCTCATCTGATCTCCTCATCTCAGCCATCTTAGGCTGCCGACGAACAGAACCTCCACTTAACCCCCCGTCCGAATTTGCTGAGCCAGCTCTTAAGACGGACCAATCACGGGTGAGGATCGCGGGTGGAGAAATTACACTACAGGGCCGTCTCAATCTCGCGGCCGTGGGCTAAGAGAGCCGACTTGCCATGTGTCGTCCCAGGCCGTGCAGCATGCGGGAGATCAGGCTCCGCTTCTTACCGTGCCGCCTTAACTTGCGTGCCGCTTCACTTCAACGTG
>DATCAX010000620.1:0-7573 GCA_036512375.1 Candidatus Angelobacter sp.
AAGGAAATTCTGGCCCACATTCTGGCCACACGATTCCGCGTGATGAAGAGTTCCGGCAACCTGAACAACCATATTGGCCTGCCGTTGCAACTACTGAAGCTGGAAGCTGAGCACGACCTGGCCGTGGTGGAGATGGGCATGAACCATGCCGGTGAAATTCGCGCGCTGGGCGCACTGGCGCATCATGACCTGGCCGTGGTGACCACGGTGGCTCCGGTGCATCTGGAGTTTTTTGGATCGCTGGCGGAGATTGCCCGCGCGAAATACGAGATCATTGAAACACTGCCCACTGGCGGCGTGGCTGTGTTAAACGCTGACGACGAATATGTCTCCCAGTTTGGCCGCGACTTCAAAGGCAAAGTTGTAACGTTTGGAATCAAGCGATCAGCGGACGTGAGCGCGCAAAAGATCAAGCTGAATGGCGCGGAAGGCTCGACGTTTGAGCTTGTCGTGGGCAGCGTGGGCGAGCCAGTCACGTTTCCGCTGGTAGGCGAGCACAACATCTACAATGCGTTGGCAGCCGCGGCAGCTGCCATGGATCGCGGAATATCACCGTCGCAGGCGGCCGCGGCGCTTTCCAGCATCGCTCCTCCGGATAAGCGCGGGCAGGTATTGCATCTTCACGGCGCGACTATCATTAATGACTGCTATAACTCCAACCCGAGGGCGCTGGAGGCGATGATCGATACCCTGGCCAGCATGAAAGCGGAGCGCCGGATTTTAGTTGTCGGCGAGATGCTGGAACTCGGGCCCACGGCAGAGGCCTTACATCGCGAGTGCGGTGAACACGCCGCGGAAAAGAAAATCGACGTTGTAATTGGCGTCCGAGGAATGGCCCGGGCGGTGGCGGAAGCTGCTTGCGGGTCCGGTACGCAGGCCCAATTTGTGGAAACGCCGGAGCAGGCAGGAGAGTGGCTGGCACGCAACCTTCGTCCGGGAGATGCGGTGCTGCTGAAAGCCTCACGCGGCGTGAAGCTGGAGCGCGCGCTGGACATGTTGCAGGATAAGGTTCCCGCGAAATAGTTTTTCCACGGCCTGTGGCCAACGCTGATTATTGTAAGTTGGAATCATAAACTTGCGCGACTCCCTGTAAACTGATGTACCGGAGGAATATTGCTTTACTGGCTTCTTTACCAACGGTTATTCGCGCACTTTCCTCCATTTCGTATTTTCCGTTATGTCACGTTTCGGACCGCATTTGCCAGTCTGACAGCATTGTTCATGGGAATGATTATTGGCCCTGCCATCATCCGGCAGCTACGCGATTTCCAGATTGGCCAGTACATCCGCGAAGAAGGCCCTAAAGGCCATCAGAAAAAAGCAGGCACTCCCACCATGGGCGGTGTGCTGATCACCATCGCCATTATTGTACCGACCCTGCTCTGGGCTGACCTTTCTAACACATATATATGGTTGGCCATCTTTTCCACCATTGCCTTTGGGGCCATCGGCTTCGCTGACGACTATATAAAGGTGGTGCGCAAGCGGAACCTGGGCCTTACTGCGCGCGCCAAGCTCGCGCTCCAGTTTCTGGCGGCCGGTTTTGTGGCCATAGCGCTGGTGACTTTGACGGCAACGCGGCAGTACTCGACACACCTGATGGTGCCGTTTTTCAAACAATTCCGCCCCGACCTGGTGATTGACAGCTTTCGCCACTACCCGCATTTCTGGTGGCTGGCGTTTATTCCGTTTGTGCTATTTGTAATGCTGGTGCTGGTGGGATCAAGCAACGCTGTGAATCTTACGGACGGGCTCGACGGCCTGGCCATCGGATGCACGGTGATTGCCGCCGGAGCGCTGACGATCCTTACTTATCTCAGCGGGCACGTTGTCTTTTCTGAATACTTGGAGCTGCAAAAGATGCCCCAGGTGGCGGAGGTGACCGTCTTCTGCGGGGCCATGGTGGGCGCGAGCATTGGGTTTCTCTGGTATAACGCCCATCCGGCGGAAATCTTTATGGGTGACGTTGGCTCGCTGGCGCTGGGCGGCGCCATCGGCACCGTGGCTGTAATCATCAAGCAGGAACTGCTGCTGCCGTTTATTGGCGGAATCTTTGTGCTGGAAGCGCTTTCGGTCATTATCCAGGTGGCTTCTTACAAGCTGCGCAAGAAACGCGTGTTCAAGATGGCCCCGCTGCATCACCACTTTGAGCTGGCCGGGTGGTCGGAGTCCAAGATCATCATCCGGTTCTGGATTCTGGCGCTGATCTTCGCGCTCTTCGCGCTTACGACCCTGAAGTTGCGGTAACACGCACATCCCACACTCTCTTGCTTGCGCAAAGCCAGATTCATGGCACAATGGGATTTCAGATGGAGTTGAAGAACAAAAGGGTTCTGGTGGTGGGACTGGGGCGCTCCGGCGTGTCGTCCGCCATTTTTTTGCAGGAGCACGGCGCCAAAGTCATTGTTTCTGACTCCAAGGCCGAAGCGCAGTTGCAGAAAGAAGTTTCCGCGCTGCTCGATCGCGGCATATCGATTGAAACCGGACTCCACCGCGAGCGCACCTTTCGCGACCAGGACCTGATCGTCGTAAGCCCGGGGGTCCCGTCTGACCAGCCACAGCTGCAGCACGCGCGTACGCTGGGGATTCCAGTGATCGGCGAAGTTGAGCTGGCGTTTCGCTTCCTGAAGGGCAAAGTCCTCGCGATTACCGGCTCCAACGGCAAGACTACTACGACCTCGCTGGTGGGAGAGATTCTCGCCAAGAGTGGGAAGAAGACGCTGGTGGGCGGCAACATCGGGACGCCGGTAATTTCGCTGGCCGGCCAGTCGACGCCGGACACCATGGTGGTGCTGGAAGTTTCGAGCTTTCAGCTGGAAAGCATCGAACAGTTCTGCCCGTGGATTGCTGCCATCTTGAACATTACGCCGGACCATCTGGATCGCCATCACACGTTTGAGGCGTATGTGGCTGCCAAAGCGCGGATCTTTGAAAAGCAACAGGCAGGCGATTTTGCGGTGCTCAACGCCGACGACCCGACGTGCGTCGCGCTCAAAGATAAAGTCAAAGGCACACTGCTGTGGTTCAGCCGCAAGCAGCGCGTGGAAAACGGCGCATTCCTGAACGGCGAACAGATTATTTTTCGCCAGAACGGGCAGGAGCAGCCGGTGCTGAGCCGCTCTGATATTCAGCTGAAGGGCGAACACAATCTTGAGAATGTGCTGGCCGCAGTCGCCATGACCATGGTTGCGGGCTGCACGCCGCAACAGGTGCGCCAGGCGGTAAAGGAATTTCGCGCCGTAGAGCACCGGTTGGAGCTGGTGGCCACGGTGAACGGCGTTACGTTCTATAACGATTCGAAAGCAACGAACGTTGACGCCACGGTGAAAGCGCTGGAATCCTTTCCTGCGAACATCCACATTATTCTGGGCGGCAAGGACAAAGACAGCGACTACACGGTTCTCAATCCGCTGCTGCGCGAGCGGGTGAAGCGCGCCTACCTGATTGGCGCAGCCGCCGACAAGATTGCTTCCCACTTGCAGAACTCGACAACCGTGGTGCGCTCCGGCACGCTGGAGCGCGCGGTGCACCAAGCGTTTGACGTCGCCAAACCAGGCGACGTGGTGCTGCTGGCGCCGGCATGCGCCAGCTTCGACCAGTTTGAAAACTATGAGCACCGCGGGCGCGCGTTCAAAACACTGGTGCGGTCACTCACTCCGGTCACCACGGGAGACAGGTCCTAGTGGCAAAAAGAGTTGGCGTGGATAAATGGATGTTCGGCTCGACTCTGCTGCTGGTGGTGCTGGGTGTGCTGATGGTTTTCAGCGCGTCGGCGGTGATGGCCAGTGAAAAGTTCGGCTCGCCTTACCACTTTTTGTTTCGACAACTCGGCTGGGCCGTAGCCGGATTGGCAGCCATGTCCGTGGCCATGACCGTGGATTATCGCCGCTGGAAAAAGCCGGCCATTGTTTTCAGCCTGCTGGGTGTGACAGCGGTGTTGCTGGTCGCGGTCTTTTTTCTTGATCGGTCGCACAACACGCATCGCTGGATCAAACTGGGCGGCTTCATGTCATTCCAGCCGTCGGAACTCGCCAAGCCCGCGCTCATTCTTTTCCTGGCGTTCTTTCTGGAAGCGCGCACCAAGTCCATGGACGACTGGCGGCACACGCTGCTGCCGGCCGTGATTCCGGCGTTTCTTTTTGCCGCGCTCATCATGAAGCAGCCTGACCTGGGCACAGCGCTGGTTTGCCTCGGCGTGACCGCGGCCATTCTTTACGCGGCCGGCATGCGCCTCAGATATTTTGCCGCCGGCCTGGTGCCGATCGTGCCCGTGCTCGCCTACATGCTGATGTTTGTGCCGTGGCGGCTGGCGCGCATGGTGGTGTTCTTCCATCCGGAACGTGACCCGCAGGGAATCGGCTTCCATATCAACCAGTCACTGATCGCAGTGGGTACAGGCGGTATGACCGGCCTGGGACTGATGGAAGGCAAACAGAAACTGTTTTACCTGCCGGAGCCGCATACCGACTTCATCTATGCCGTGACGGCCGAAGAACTAGGGCTGATTGGAGCGGTGCTGATCGCCACGCTGTTCTTCATCTTTGCCTGGCGCGGATTGCGAACGTCACTGCGCGCGCGCGACAGCTTTGGCCGCTACATCGCCGTGGGCGTGACCACGATGATTGTGGTGCAGGCATTCTTCAACATCAGCGTGGTGCTGGCCCTGCTTCCCACTAAGGGCATTCCGCTGCCGTTCATCTCTTATGGCGGATCAAGCTTGTTTGTGATGCTGGCCAGCGTGGGAGTCCTGCTGAATGTGAGCCAGCAGACGGAGTAGAGATTTTTAGTTCGCCGTGATTCTAATAGCGGGAGCTGTATCTCTATTTGGTTCGCTATGTTGGTATCTGACTGATCAACCAGCTAGTTCAGGATGTTGGAGGCGCGGGTCGGAATCGAACCGACGCATAAAGGTTTTGCAGACCTCTCCCTTACCACTTGGGTACCGCGCCCTGAACTGAGTGCCCGCCTGTGCTGGCCCTGAGAGCATAAACCCTCACCGATGCGTGGGGCAACCGCGAGAAAAATTATGGAGCGGGAGACGGGAGTTGAACCCGCGACTTCGACCTTGGCAAGGTCGCACTCTACCACTGAGTTACTCCCGCTCAGAGGATGAAGACATTATAACGTGCTGAAAATGCACGGTCAATGAATCATGTCGCTGCGCTCCAAACCGCTCGAGAGCTTCACAAGTGGCACCAATTGACGTGCGCTCGCCGCTTTAGCCGGCGCTATTAAAATCTCCGCACATGCGTACGAACCGCGAGCCCCGACTCGCGCGGCGAGCGGTCTGCCGCAGGAGCGGAAGGATCTCAAGGCAAAAGAAAAGTCCCAGGCGGTTTGGAGCAGAGCGACAAAATTAATGCCGACTGGCCCACTGTGGGTCTTCTTCAGGGGCGACAATAGAACCATCGCGCATATGAATGATCCGGTCGCCGACTTCGGCTGCCTCAGGGTTATGCGTGATCATCAGTACGGTCTGGCCGAATTGCCTGTTGGCGTCGCGCAACATTTTCAGCACAATCTCAGAGTTCTTCGAATCCAGGTTGCCGGTGGGTTCGTCGGCCAGAATCAGCGCTGGTCCATTGACTACTGCCCGCGCCAGCGCCACCCGTTGCTGTTCTCCGCCGGAAAGCTCTGACGGCCGGTGGTCGAGGCGTCCGGCGATGCCCAGCATCTGCGTGACCTGGTCAAATAGCTTTTTGTCCAGGCCGTTTTTGCCGGCGATCTCGCGCGCAATCTCGATGTTTCCCCTGGCAGTAAGCGTGGGCAGAAGGTTGAATTTCTGGAAGACAAAGCCAATCTTCTGTTTACGCATCTCCGTGCGTTGCGCGTCAGATAACTGGGCAAAGTCCGCGCCATCAATGGTCACGCGACCGGAGGTAGCCCGCGTCAGGCCGCCAAGAATGTAGAAGAGGGTTGATTTGCCGCTTCCAGAAGGTCCAACGATGCTGACAAATTCGCCCTTCTCCACCTGGAAGCTCACGCCGCGGAGAGCGGGCACATCGACCTTCCCGATGCGATAAACCTTGGTGACGTTTTCAGCCTGGATGATGGGAGCCACTCAGTCGATATTATCAGACTGCCGACCGAGAGAAAGCAGTCAACAGCGGCAAAGCGCGACATTACCTCACGGGCCTTGCCGTTCAGCTGGCTACGGACATTCTGACCGGCTCTGCCGTAGTCATGCGCTTAGGTCCGCGTTTTTTTACCAGCATCAACCGGATCCGCTCCAGCAACTCAATGGGTGCGTACATTCCCTTAGGCAGAAAGAGATCGGCTCGTGTGTCTTTCTCGTAAAAGCGTGTCTTGCCGGAAAAAAGAATGGCTGGAGTGCAGGCGGAAATTTCTTTGATCATGTTCACGAGTTCCGCGCCATCAAGTCCGGGCATTTGCAGGTCACTCAATACCAGGTCAACTCCGCCTTGCCTGAAGGCGTCCAGAGCCTGTTGGCCATTGCTACAGGCCAGCACGCGATAACCGCGTGTTTCCAGCATTAACTTTCGTATGGAAAGCGCCTGCTCATTGTCGTCCACGCACAGAATCGTTCTTTTCGGTCTCATCTCGCCCCCTGGGATTTTTTCCGTAGCTGGCCGGGCGCAATTGGCGTCAACGGAAGTTTTACGGCTGGGTTGTTTATTACTTTGGTTCGAGAACTCTACGGCATTACAAGCGCGGAAGCAAGTAACCGAAACGCCAACAAGTGGAAAACTCTGTGGAGAACTTTATCCAGACTTTAATGGTGACCGCAAAGCGAGGAAAACGAACCGCTTGCTGGTTCGATCATTTACAAAATAAATTCTCCGCGCACCACTTCCACCACGTGGCCGCCCACCCGAACGTTGACTATCTTGTCACCATTGCGCCCGGCGCTGAAAAATATCCTGCTGCGCCGCTTCATTTCAACACCCTGCTCCATCAGCACCTGCTCGTCGGCAGGGACCACACCATATTGCACAGCCCACGCGGCACACGGGCCGGCTGCGGAGCCTGTTGCAGGATCTTCACCGTTATAAAAGATCATGCGCGATTGCAGCTTGGCTTCAGGATCGAGAGTTTCTCGCGAAACGAAGTATAAAAATTTTGCGTCAGTCTTTTCCAGGTAGGTTTTCATGGTGGCCCATGTGGGTGAGAGATTTTGCAGGACTGCGAGAGATTTCAGCGGAACCATGGCGAATGGATTGCCGGTGCTCACTGTCTGGATAGGCAGATCATCGGCAATGTCGTCGACGGCAAGCCCCGCGGCGCGGGCCACGTCTTCGCGCGAATGCTTCTGTTTAAATTCAGGGTCGCGCTGGGTCATTGTTCCGAAAGGCAGGCCGCCACGCGTGGAGAAGCGAACGGGGATGCGTCCCACGTTCAAGTCCAGCGCAACTTCTTCGGCGCCACTGTCGCCTCGAAGCACCATGGCCGTACCCAGCGTTGGATGTCCGGCAAACGGCAGTTCTTCCGTTGTGGTGAAGATGCGGACGCGCACGCCACGCTCGCGCTCCGTGGCGGCATCGCGCGGCAGGATGAAGGTGGTTTCAGAGAGGTTTGTCTCTTTCGCGATCGCCTGCATCTCCGTATCGCTCAG
>DATCAX010000621.1:0-8866 GCA_036512375.1 Candidatus Angelobacter sp.
GCCGTGGAGCGATATATTTCACTGGCTGAGGCAGCGCAAAACACTCTGGAACGGCTGGGATATCGCAATGCCAAAATCGTCACCGGCGATGGTTCACTGGGGCTTCCCGAATTCGCACCGTTCGATGCCATCATTGTTTCCGCTGCGGCTCCGCGCGTCCCGAAGGCTCTGGCGGAACAACTTGCCCTTGGAGGCCGCCTGCTGATTCCAGTCGGAGAGTCCGAGCAGCAACTTCTGCAACTTGTTCAGCGGCACGCCGACGGAACCACCAGCGTACGCACGCTCGAAGGCTGCCGTTTTGTTCCTTTGATCGGTGAGCAGGGGTTTGCGGCGTGAAAGCGGCCATTGGCTATTTAGCCTTTGGCTCTGTCTCAGTCCCACACCATAATCAGCCCGATCGGACAAAAAGCTGATGCTCTTAATCCACTGAGTCAGAAGCCAAGGGCCAGAAGCCAAGAGCCGATCGTCGAATCCGGCCACCAACACGTATGCTTCCGCTAAAATCATCTGTGCCCCTCCTTACCAACATTCAAACTACCCTGGAAATGATCAAGTGGGAGCATTCCATCTTTGCCCTGCCATTTGCTCTCTGTGCCGCCATGCTTGCTGCCGGAGGATTGCCCACCGCGGCCAAACTGGGCTGGATCGTGCTGTGCATGATCTCCGCGCGCTCCGCTGCCATGGCCTTTAACCGGATTACCGACGCCCGAATTGACGCGGCCAATCCCCGTACGGCTATGCGCGCCATTCCCGCAGGCACGCTGTCGCAGAGATTTGCTACCGTCTTCGTCTTGGTGGCCTGCCTGCTTTTTGTTTTAGGTGCGGCTGAACTCAATCGCGTCACGCTTTATCTTTCTCCCGTGGCGCTGGCCGTGGTGCTGCTTTATTCCTATACCAAGCGATTCACTCGCTGGTCACACCTGGTGCTGGGTTTTGCTCTTGGTATTGCTCCGGCTGCGGCATGGATCGCAGTGCGCGGTTCGCTTGATCCTCGCATTCTGTTGCTTACAGCAGCGGTCACTTTCTGGGTAGGGGGCTTTGACGTTCTTTATGCCTGCCAGGATATCGAGTTTGATCGTGCGAATTCTCTGAATTCTATTCCCCAGGCAATGGGTGTTCCCAAGGCTCTTGTCGTCGCGCGAATGCTTCATTTGATCATGCTCGGCTTGCTGTTGGCGCTGGTCCTGGTATTTGGGCTCGGCAAACTGGCCATAGCCGGAGTGATTGTGGTGGCTGCGCTTCTGGCTTACGAGCACTCGCTGGTTGCGTCGGATGATCTCAGCAAATTGAACGCGGCTTTTTTCACCATGAACGGCGTGATCGCAGTAGTGTTTTTCATGTTTGTGGCGGCCGACCTGCTGATGAGAGTCCCAAAGCCGTGATAGGCTGACTGCTCATGCGCGACCCGGTTGAACTGGAAATCTTCAAGAGCCTGTTTCATTCCATTGCGGAGGAAATGGGAGCGGCATTACGCCGCACCGCGTTTTCCCCGAATATCAAAGAGCGTCGCGACTACTCGTGCGCAGTCTTTGACGGCGCGGGCGAAGTCGTCGCCATGGGCGATCATATGCCGGTGCATCTGGGATCGATGCCCATGTCCGTGAGAGCGGCGGTGGAGACACTCACACTCAACGCCGGCGATGTGGCGATTCTCAACGACCCTTTTTGCGGCGGCACGCACCTGCCGGATATCACGCTGGTGGCCCCGGTTTTTCTCGGCGGCAAGAGCAAGCGCGCGTCGAAGCCGGCATTTTACGTGGCGTCGCGTGCACACCATGCCGATGTCGGCGGGACGTATGCAGGTTCGATGGGCATCTGCCGAGAGATATACCAGGAAGGCATTCGCATTCCTCCCATCAAGCTGATTGCCGGCGGTAAGTTGCAGGATGACGTCTTTCGCCTGCTGCTCAACAACGTCCGCACTCCGGAAGAGCGCCAAGGCGACTTGAATGCTCAGATTGCCGCCTGCCACACTGGCGCCGCGCGCCTACTGGAGATCACGGAGCGTTACGGACTGGTCAGGGTGCAGCGCGTAATGGATGAATTGCAGGATTACTCTGAGAAGCTGATGCGGGCATTTCTCAGCAAAGTGCCGCATGGTCGCTACGCAGCCGAGGATTTTCTTGACGATGACGGCGCGGGTTCGGGGCCTGTGCGCATTGCTGTGGCATTGACTTTTCAGCGGGCGGCAGCAGGCAAGCCCCTGGTGATGGTGGATTTCACCGGCAGCTCACCCCAGGTAGCCGGCAGCATCAATGCTGTTGACGCGATTACTTTCTCCGCATGCTTTTACGTCTTCCGCTGCATGTTGCAGGAAGATGTTCCGGCCGCGGCGGGCTTGATGCGCCCGGTGCGGATGATCGCGCCTTCAGGAACAGTGGTGAACGCTCGTCCGCCGGCTGCGGTGGCCGGAGGAAACGTAGAGACTTCACAGCGCATTGTCGACGTGCTGCTGCGCGCGCTGGCAAAGGCCATGCCGGAACGCGTACCTGCTGGTTCTTCCGGCACCATGAATAATCTGACGATCGGCGGGATCGACGAACGTACCGGCGAGCTATTTGCCTACTATGAAACGATTGCCGGCGGCATGGGAGCGCGTCCCGACCGAGATGGTGTGAGCGGCGTGCATACACACATGACAAACTCGCTCAATACCCCGGCAGAAGCCCTGGAGTATGCATATCCACTGCGAGTGACAGAATATTCTTTGCGCAAAAACAGCAGCGGCGCGGGCAAGTTCCATGGCGGGGAAGGCATTGTGCGAGAAGTTGAACTGCTTGCGGATGCTGAAGTTACTCTGCTGGCCGATCGGCGCAGTCGCGGGCCGTACGGATTACAAGGCGGCGGGGATGGAGCGGCTGGACGAACCCAAGTCGTCCACCTTGACGGCACGCGCCAAATCCTCCCGGGCAAGACCAGCATGCGCCTGAAAAAGGGCGAGCGCGTCAGGATCGAGTCGCCGGGCGGCGGCGGCTGGGGTCAATCCTGATTGCCGTTCGCTATTGTGGTGGCGTCGGCGTGGGTGTCGCCTGGTCTTTCTTCTTCCTGTTCAGCACCTGGCCTAAAACATCGCCCAGGTTGGGAGCAGGAGTGGGCGTAGCTTGCGGCTGTTGCCCCTGATTGTTGCCGACTGCCGGGCTGGCGGGCTGCTGCTGGTTTTGCTGCTGTTGCTGGCCGCCGAGCGCCCCCAGAATCCCGCTAATGCCGCCCTTCTGCTGGCTTGTTCCACCCGCGGTGCCATTCTGATTTTTATTGCCCAGAATTGTACCCAGAATTCCAGTGGTTAGCTGGCCCGGGTTTTTGCTGGTCGGCAGCAGGTTATCTAATTTCATCTTTGCTATCTGTTGTACGTCTGGCGCAACCTGCGGATGCTGGAAGGTACCAGTAACGATCACGGGCAACACCAGTTCGCCCTGATTGTTGGCGAGCGCTGTGTTCATAAATCCGCCGACCTGCGTGCCGCCCATCTGCTGGCTGATTGCTTTGTTCAGCACGGCGGTCACGTGCAGGTTGAGCGACTGGTCGGCCAGATTTATCAATCCGGCGGCAGCCAGGGTTCCGCCATCAATGACGGCTTTTAGATTATTGGTTTGGGCAAGACCATTTTTTACGTCAAAATTCCCGGTGAGCTGGACGAGGTCAGTAAAATTCTTGGGCGGGCCAAAACCGTTGCCCACGAATTTTCCCACCGATGCCAATTCGTGCAGGAGATCAAGATTCATCAGTTTGCCATTGCTTAGATCGATAACCAGGTTGCCATTCAGGCTGCGGGCGATGCTGGTGGACGAGGAAGAACTGAAGCTGGCATTCACATTCGAGGCCAGCATTCCGTAGATGGTCTGCTTCACGTCGGAAACGGATGAAATCAGTTTGTTGGCATCCACTTTTTCAGTTTTCAAGTTCACGGCGTACACGGGCTGTGCCGGACGCATGTCGATTGTAATGGTGCCGTTTTCTTTTCCGCCGTATACGTCGGCCGTGACAGGATTCATTTTGATCAAGCCATGGTCCAGAGTCACAGTGGAATGCGCATTGTTCAACAGCAAGTCGTCATACTGAATCACACCAATGGTGACGGTGCCGCCGCCAGTCATTTTTGTGAGGAGGCTGGGCTCGGCCTTAGCCTGCGCGTTTGCTTCAGGCACAAGCCGCCAGAAGTTATCTGCCCGTTTGACGGGTTGCGCCGGAGTAGCGGCAAAGATTTGCTGAAGCTCGGTCACGTTCACCTTGTCAGCATTCAACGCGAACTGGACTTGAGGCGCTTCGAAGTTTTTGAGTGTAAGCGTGCCGCCGACGTTGGCCTGGCCGAGGGTGATGGCCATATTTTGCAGCGAGGCTGAGTTCTGGCTGAAGCGAATGTCGGAATTTTTGATCTGAACCGGTTTCGTCAGCGATGGCATCTTGAGCGTGGCATTGCTGATTTTTCCCGTGCCGTCAAAATTCAGCGCAGACATGTTTTTCGTCGGGCCCTGAGCCTTTACGTCCAGAGTAAGTGTTCCGTCACCGGACATGCCGTCCACGGCGGATACGCCCGCTGCTTTGGCGATGTTGAGGAGCTCGCCGATGCGGGCATTCGGAGCGCGCAGTGTGGCACTGATCGAGCTGTTCGGGGCGCTGTATTGTGAGAGCGCAAAGCTGACATTGACGGTGGTTGATCCAGCAGTCGCCGCAAATTCGTTGGAACGCACGGTGTCCGGCGTGAGAGCCAGAGTGATTTCATTTACCTTGACTGGCTGCGGAATTTCTTTACCACTGATGTCGAGGTTGCGGGCGGAAAGCTGTCCGTTGAGAACCGGCTTGTCCATGGCCCCGCGCGCCTGGATGTCAGCATTGATCTGGCCTTTTACGTCCACGTCTTTGCCGAATGCCACTCCGAACGCCGATGCCAGACGCGCTACTTCAGCAATGGACGCGTTGGACGCAGTGAGCTTGAGATCGATCTGCGACGGCGTCGGCTTGGTGTTGATCATGCCGGCAAGAGAGATTGGCGTGGCACCAAGCTTGAGATTGCCTTTGTGGATCTGGATTACGTCACTGGTTAAGTCGTCGGCGATGTCATAGTCGAGTGCGATCGGATAGCCGACATTCACGTTGCGAATGTGCGCATTCTCCACTTTGATCGTTCCGTTGGAAGCCAGTTTCCCGCCAGAATTTTTCACCTTGGCATCGCCCGTGATGACCGCGTCAATTCCGTTGAGAGATTGCGTGTTTAAGAATTTTTGTGCCGCTGCCGTGGATACCTGGTCAAGCCGCAACGTGCCGTCAAACGGAGTATTCAGCATGTCGGCTTCTTTAATAGGGCCGCCTTTGCCTTCCAGCCAGATTTCCTGTTTGCCCTCACCGGGAAGGTGCGCCGTCAATTTCATGCTGAATTGCTGGTCAGGCGCGAAATCATTCACGTTGAGATCGATATGGTCATAAACGGCCCGCGACTGGTGCTTCTGGAGGTCGGTAATCGCAACCTGTCCGTCATTGATGAAAAGATTCGCCAGCGTGAGCTGGCCCGCGGGCTGCTTGCTTCCAGGCTGAGTGGAAGGTGGCTGAGTGCTCGCTGGACTGGTGGTGGTTGAAGGTGTCGGAGCTTGTGCCGGCTGGGGCGGTACCTTCTGCGCGGCGGTCGGCTTTGTTTCCTGTCCCAGTGTGGCGAAATTCCAGACACCCTGAGCGTTGCGAACCAGTTCAATATGCGGATGTACGAGTTCAAGAGAATTGACTTCAAGCTGCTTGCGCAGTAATGGCCAGAACTTGACGCTTACGGCGAGCTTGTCCGCGGTTGCAAACGGACGGTCCGAGGCAAAGCGAGGGTCCTCAGCGATGATCGTGTTTTCGACATCGAAGGCCGGCGGGAACAGGCGCAACCCCATATTGCCCAGTGTGACCTGTCTTCCCAGCCGTTTTTCCAATTGCGACTGAATCTGTCCGTGATACTGATTTACGTCAATCAGGTGCGGCACAATCAATGCCGCTGCTACCAGCAGGACCACGATGACGGCGATCGCTATACCAAGTTTGCGCATGCTGCCTCAGTTGGCGCCGGCGTAGTTCCTCACGGCGCATGTAGTTGGATGCGTAGGTTTGCTTACAGAGTTTGGAAGCTAGAAGCTGAGGTGTTGCTCCTTTCCGCGGACGAAAAAAAGAAGAGGAGAACGCAGCGTCACCGTGGATGACGGCGGGCGGGAAATCGTTTGACGACCGTGCCAATTTCTTGCTAAACTCAAGGTTTCATTGCCACTTATCCCACCGAGAAGGTTTCCAGTGCCAGGTTATACCCGTCGTCAGCTGAAAGAAGATAAGTTCGCCGAAACCGCCCAGGGCGCAGCGCTGTGGGCCACGGGTCACCGTCAAACGGTGATTTGGACAGTCGGCCTAGTATTGATCGCCGTTTTGTTGACGGCTGGTGTTATCACGTGGCGCAGTCGCCAGTCCGATCAGGCGAATACTGAGTTGTCCGCGGCCATGCGCACGTTTGACGCGCAACTTGCGCCCGCAGGCTCTCCGGCCCCTGCCGAAGATGCGGCCCCGACATTCCCTACTATCGCTGACCGCTCCAGGGCGGCGCAAAAACAATTTAAGGCGATCGCCGACAAATATTCCACGGTTTCTCCGGGAAAGATTGCCCGCTACATGAGCGGTATTACATTGATCCAGGCGGGGGACAAGACGGGCGCGGAACAAGAGTTGAAGACGGCGGCTAATTTCAGTGACAAGGATGTAGCTGCCCTTGCCAAAATGGCCCTGGCGTCAATGTATCGGGGAATGAATCGCGCTCCTGAAGCGGTAGCGATTTATAAGGATCTTTCAGAGCACCCCACTGTTACGGTTTCAAAGTCTCAGGCGCAGCTGGCACTGGCCGAGATGTACGAATCTAGTGATCCGCAGCAGGCATCCCTGATCTATCAGCAATTGCAGAAAGAAGATCCGCGAAGCCCCGCGGCACAGTTAGCTGCACAAAAACTGGCCAAATCCAAGTAAACGTTCAGGCATCCAGAACTGGGCAGAGTACCGGCGCAGCCCGCCGCAGGACTTCCGTGGTTTGCGCGGCAACCTTCGCGGTGAATACGCATCTTTAAGTAGCAGGCGGCACTCAATCTGCTGCCAAATCCACCAGGAGTTTTTAAGCATGAAGTCCTTTTTGGCAGGGTTGGGAATTGGTATTGGTTTAGGGATTCTTTTTGCCCCGATGAGCGGCGAAGAAACACGGGATAATCTTTCACAACGGGCCAGTGACCTGGCGGACTCAGCGCGTGATCTGGCTAGCCAGGGTCGCGATAAGGTTCGCACCACGGTTTCTGCAATTCGTGGACAGGCTGATCGTTTTGCCAGCACCGTGCAGGAAGCCACAGGAACTGAGACTCGTAACCTCTAACCCATCAATCTACAAAATGCGTGAGGCGGCGGAGAAAGTCCGCCGCCACGCTACTTCCTTGACACCCTCTCCGTAGCCCCTTTATCCTTAAGGTATTGTCAACGATCGTCAGGCATCGATCACCGATCGTCCCAGCGTTCCCCCGACAAAAATTAGAGTACTGGCATTTCGGAGCGCCCCTTATGTTCATAAAAGTAAAGGATCTTGAGCTCCGAAACCTGGAATTTGACGAATCTTTTGCGCCTGGCGCAGTTGAGTTGCTGGAAGATCAAATTCAGACCGCGCCATTGAAGTCGGCAGGACGCGCAGAACTGATTCGCGAAAACCGCGGCGGCAAGAATGTGGTTGAGGACATCAGGTTTGTAGGTAACTTTTCGACCCGAGTCGAAGTGAAATGCGCCCGTTGTCTGGATCCGGTGCATAACGCTCTGGCGGAAAAGTTCGACCTGTTATACCGGCCCTTGGGGGTCGATGCGACACGGGATGAGGTGGCCATCACTGAGGCCGACACTGAAATTGGTTATTATCAGGGTGAGGGTTTGCTGCTGGAAGACGTTTTGAAGGAGCAGATCCTTCTAGCTTTGCCGGTGAAACAGCTTTGCCGCGCCAATTGCAAAGGGCTTTGCCCGCAGTGCGGCAAGAACCTGAATCTGGAAAGCTGCGATTGCGTGATTGCAATTCCCGATCCGCGATGGTCTGCGCTGGAAGATATTCGCAAGAAGTTAGAGCGATAAAAGAAATAACGCGCAGGCTTGCGCCGGGCGCAGAAGAAAGGTAAACAATGCCAAATCCAAAACGGCGGCACTCAAAAGCACGGACATCGAGTCGCCGCGCACATGATTTCCTTACGGCCCATTCCGCCTCGGAATGTCCGAACTGCCATGAGAAGAAGATGCCGCATCGCGTATGCGCAAAATGCGGTTATTACAAAGGCCGGGAAGTAGTGCAGGTAAAAGAAAAAGCTTAAGTGCAAAAGCCAGCGGAAACTGTCATAGCCGTCGACGCAATGGGTTCAGACCGGCATCCCAGGCCCGAGATTGAAGGGGCACTGCTGGCTGCGCGCAATTATGGCGTGCGGGTACTTCTGGTAGGCCCGGAAGAGCGGCTTCGCCAGGAACTTGCTGGACATCCTACAGCGCGGAACCTTCCCATCGACGTGGTGAATGCCACGCAAGTTATCGAAATGGAAGAAAAGGCCGTGCAGGCGGTCCGGACCAAGAAAGACTCCAGCATGCACGTTGGCCTGCGGCTGGTGAAAGATAAGAAAGCCGTTGGATTTGTGACTGCCGGCAATACCGGCGCCGCGATGGCCGCAGCCAAGATGGTATTGGGCGCGCTCCCCGGAGTTGACCGTCCTGCGCTGGCCAGCGTATTTCCCACTTCGGCGGGCAAGGACAAGCCTTCTATTCTGATTGACGTTGGCGCGAACGTAGATTCCAAGCCGCATAACCTGGCCCAGTTCGCCCTGATGGGCGCAATGTACTATCGCGCGATCTTTAA
>DATCAX010000622.1:0-2681 GCA_036512375.1 Candidatus Angelobacter sp.
CAAACGGCGCTGATACCAGCATGTCAGTGGATGCGCCGCGGCCAAAGCCGATCATGCCTGCCGACGACGCCGCAATCATCGCGGCATCCAGTTCGCTGGCAAAGCGGAAGTGCCGCATGAAGAAAAATATCCCGAGGACAACCGCGGTAGCATTCAATGCAGAGGGGACACGCGCCGCCCAGTCACTCACGCCAAAGACGGCGTAGCTGTTCATCATCTTCCAGAACAGCAAGGCCGGCTTTTCCAGCCAGGGTGATCCGTTCAGCGTGGGCACAATCCAGTCATGCCGGGCCAGCATCTCGCGGGCGATCTGCGCATAACGCGGCTCATCCGCGCCTGTCAGCCCGAATGCGCCCAGTCCAAAGAAGAAAAAGAAATAGCACACGCCCAGGACAAGCGCGAGCTGTACGGCCAGCAATTTGTTGCGGTCATTCATGAAAAGCAGTAATTAGCCATTAGTACTTGGTATTTAGCTTTGTTTGGAAGACTGATGCGCTATGCAGCACCCGTCGCCTGCTTGCACCCAAATACTAAGTACTAAAAACTAAGTACTGCTCTGAGGCACATGACGCCGCAGTTCGCTCAGGACGAGCCTGGCAGCTTCCTTCACCGGGCCTGCCGTAGAGAATCCGCCGGCACACTCATGGCCGCCGCCGCCAAACTTCTGCGCGATTTCCGCCACATTCACTGCTCCCTTGCTGCGGATGCTGACCCGTATGCGTTCGTGCGCGACCTCGCGAAAGAAAATGGCCACTTCGACGCCAGAGATGCCGAGCGCATAGTTGACAAGGCCTTCGCAATCTTCGTCGAGTGCGCCAAACCGCTCCATGTCCTGCCGGGTAACGGACATCCAGGTGATCGCGCCATCGCGCTGCAGCGTTGCCAGCGCAGCGCCCAGCAGACACATCTTGGACATGGGGCTGGAAAAATAAACGTTGTGGGCAATCTTGCTTGGATCGGCTCCGTGCTCCACCAGAAACTTGGCCAGTTCGAAGGTGCAGGCGTTGGTGGGCGCGTAGCAAAATGCGCCTGTGTCAGTCAGGACAGCGGTATAAAGGCAGGTTGCAATCTCCGGCGTCAGCTTCACCTGCGCAACCTGGGCCAGACGGAAGATCAATTCGGCAGTGGCCACGGCAGTGGGATCAATCCAATTCACATGCGCAAAAGCCTTGGAGCTGATGTGATGGTCGATGTTGATCAGAAAATGCTGTTCCAGTCCTTGCAGGCGTGTGCGCTGGACGCTGTCGCACTCCAGGATAATCGCGGCGTCATAATCGCCATTCACATGGGTGGAGTGAACAATCGTCTCAGACTGGGGCAGCGGCTGGTAAATGACAGGGACGGCATCACCCAGGACAACTTCAGCGCTTTTGCCCATCATGCGCAGGATCTGGGCAAGGGCCAGCGTTGATCCGACGGCGTCGCCATCGGGGCGCGCGTGCGAAGTGATTAAAAATCGCCGGCGCTGTTGAATCTCCTGTAAGACCTTCGCGAGCTGGTCCATGGCCTCTATTTCTTCTTGCGTTTTTTGATTCGGCCCAAAAGATCGTCAATTCTCGATCCGTACTCCTGCGACTTATCCAATAAGAAATTGAGTTCCGGTATGTGGCGCACGCCCAGGCGGATCAGCAGCTCGCGCTTGATATATCCCTTGGCCGCGTTGATGGCCGTGATGGTCTGCTCTGACTCGCGCTCGTCTCCCGCGACCTCTATATATACCCGCGCGCTCTTGCCATCCTGCGCCAGCGCGATTTCCGTCACGGTGCAGAGAGCGATCCGCGGATCACCCAGCTCACCTTCAATGATCACGCCAATCTCTTCCTTGAGCGTCTCGCCGATGCGCGCCCTGTGATACGTCCTGCCCCGTTGCTCCGGCATGTGATTTACATCCCTGCGAAAAACCTATGAGAATACCAGAAAGATTGTGGGAACGCACGGTCGTTTGCAAATTGCGGGATTGAAAGTCGGCTGATTTCGTCAGCGTTCGATCGATACCAGGTCCCACATCACGTTCCCATCATGCCGTCCAGCAGGCACTGTATTACCTTCGTTAATGACCTTCGGAATCTAACCAACAGCGCTGGCCCGTGATAAAGATTGGGTAGCGATTTTTGCCATTGCCGCTTCTTGTTTCACACCTCTCCCAGGACAGATGTTGGCGTTGGACCATTTCCCGGAATGAACCGGGTGGTCGGGATGAGGTCTTGATGGGCTACGTTCGATTGTTGTTGTCAATTGCCGCTCTCACTGTGCTCAGCGCATGTGCTGGTCCCAACCATCTTGGTTCTACTAATCTTGGTTCCACTAATCTTGGTTCCACCAATTTTAGGGCCGGCGTCGATCCCAATACCTCCGCCGCTCCTGGCAGCCACACTGTTGTCGTTAGCGTTATGTCCAAGAAAGCTCCGTCGGCCGGCGTCCGCGTGGTCACGAACACGAGTTCTGCTTCTCCTGCTGACAAGCTCATCGCCCTCACATTTGACGACGGCCCCCGGCCGTACGTCCTATTCGGCAGCAAGGCGATCCATCCAGCTCCGGGCCTGGTCGATGTCCTCGACCGGAATGGTGTCAAGGCGACATTTTTTGTCGTCGGCTGGCGGCTTACTCCCAAGACGTGGGGCGAACCAAAGCATGAAGAAGACATCGGCATTACCTGCCTCGACGCAGCCGGACAATTGATC
>DATCAX010000623.1:0-2136 GCA_036512375.1 Candidatus Angelobacter sp.
GGCTCCTGCTACCATGGCGGACTCCGCCTGCCAGATTTTCTGCGCTACCTCGCCACAGTCCAACCTGATAGCCGCGATCCCCAGTTCCTTGACGCGCTTCCAGTTTCCCTGGACTACAACGTGATCCTGACTTCGCGTAAACCCGGCAGCCTGCCCAGCGCTCTATGGCATAGTTCATACGTCATTTATATGTAGCAGCTGGTATATTCAGCACCGCCAGTTCAAGAACCCACCACTGAACTCACGGATAGCACTGATCGGCTGATCATGCGGAGCAACGGCCTATATGGCTCGAAATCCGGCGAAGCATGGGCCTGTAAAATCTCCGGAGCTCCCGACGCACTTTTGATCAGGTTTTGAGTTCAAGCGATCCAGCCACCACACGTCCTGCTCATTTTCCACTTCCCGTTTACTTTCTTGAGCACCACGGTATTGCCATGTCCACACAGTCCGCCACAAGAAAAGCTATACCAAAGAGCAGCGCGAGTATGTTGTCGATTGAATGCAATCTCGGAGAACGTAAACAGGCCTGTGGCAAAAGCCTGTTTTACTGATTTTTCCAATTCATTGTCACTGAGCGTTTGATGGTCGTCGATCGCACTTCTGATCAGATTACCCGGATCATTCTTTTTTACTGTTTCGTTCTGTTTGTCGGGGTCAACAAAGACCATCTTAGGACCGAGCGCAATGGCGCCACTCAAGCGGTGAACCACGGACGGATGAGTGGCAGCAAGCTGAATATTGGCTGACTTCAGGCAGCTTTTGGCGTCCTGGAAATCATTCAGCCGAAATGGTTCGGTCTTGTTGGCGAGGTTCAGCGCGCTATTCTCTCCCTTGTTGTAATCCGCCAGGACAGCGCGATAGACTGCGACCTGATCTGCCGTGAGCGGGTCTTTACTGGTGACCGGTTTGGATTCCTGCTCTTGCGCTAGAGCGATTGAGAGGAAGAATACAAGCAAGATGGGAAAAAATTGTCTGAACATATCTCTTAAGCTCCTCAAATCGTGGTACGCGAGCGCTCACTTGTGCCAGGAGAATCCGCAAGGGCTGTTGGCTCTTGGAGATAAACAGACACCGAATACGGAGGTAGAGTTTCAAGAGAGGGACGAATGTGACAAACGCGGGAATAGTTGCAAATCAAAGTCCGACGTGGCTGCAAGGGGTCGCCGCAATCCCTGCCGCCGTAATGTTATGGACTTTGCTTGCGTGGAACCCAAAAGGCCGGCGGCAGTGGGTTATCGCCTCAATAATGATGGTCTATATTGCCGGCTATTACTGGGTGTTTATTCGGGGCCGGTAGTTCTCGTCATTTCAGCCCATTTGGCCAGGATGATCGTTTGCATAGGCGCATAAGCGGTACCGCCAAGATAGTTTTGTTCGGGCTATCACGTCTGGATCCAGCTGCTTCGCCCTTCTGAAACGCCAACAAGCAGAATCGGTGGTCGGTGTGCCAATCATGAATCGCCAATTGTTACACTAGAGAACAATGGCTACCGCAACCCAGGATACAGCGACCAGTCGCAAACCCGACCTGAGCGTAAGTTTTGCCGGCATCAGCTTTAAGAATCCGGTGATCGCCGCCGGCGGCACGTTTGGCTACGGCATTGAGTTTGAAGATATTGTCACGCTGGAAAAGCTAGGCGGATTTGTGACCAAAGGGCTTTCGCGTGAGCCGATGGTTGGCAACCCGCCGCCGCGGCTGTTTGAGACTGCTGCCGGCATGCTCAATGCGATTGGACTGCAGAACATCGGCGCACGCGCGTTTATTGAAGAAAAGCTGCCCAAGCTGGCGGCGAAGAAAAACGTGGTCGTGATCGCCAACGTTTTTGGCTATGAGCGCGAGGATTATCAGGCAACGATCCGTATCCTGAATGAAGCTGAGGGCATTGCTGCTTATGAGTTGAACGTCTCTTGCCCCAACACCAGCCACGGCGGCATGGTATTTGGTACGGACCGTGCGCTGCTGGAAGAACTTGTAGCCAGCTGCAAATCCGCCGCGCGACGGCCGCTGATTGTGAAGCTTTCTCCCAACGTAACCAGCATTGGGGCCATGGCCAAGTCGGCAGAGAACGCAGGCGCTGACGCCATCTCGCTGGTGAACACTTTCGTCGGCATGGCGATTGACGCCAAGACGCG
>DATCAX010000624.1:0-3877 GCA_036512375.1 Candidatus Angelobacter sp.
TGCCGCCACACCAGCGAGCTCAACAAATAATTGAGCGAAGCAATCGGCTTACGCCATGGAATTTCCAGCGTCGTCTTCAGCCATTTGGCGTGTTGATTCACCATCGAGTCAATGATGTGAATGAACGCCTCATAGCAGGAGAAGAACCCATGCCGTCCGGTCAGCAGGTAGCCCTCGAGCCAGCCCTGGCACATGTGCTCGCTCAGTATCTCCATCACGCGGCCAGTCTCTGACAGCTCCTCATCCACCGGGAGCGTTTCCGCCATCCATGCCTTGCCGGTCCCGGTAATCACGTCCTGAAGTCGATTGGAGGCCGTCTCATCCGGCCCGTATACGCGGAAGTTCTTCTCCGCCTTGTTCGCTTGCATCACCGCATGCAACAAACGGCCCAGAACCCGCGTCGATTCCACATCCTTCTGTCCGCGCTCCTCAAGCTTCACCGCAAAATCGCGGAAGTTGGGCACCTTCAGCGGTTTCAGCAGCAGGCCGCCGTTCGCATGCGGATTCATTCCCATGCGCAGCCGCCCCTTCGGTGCAATCTCCGCCAGATCGGCACGGAAATGTCCCTTTTCGTCGAACAGCTCTTCCGGCTTGTAGCTCCGCATCCACTCGTCAAGCATCCGCAGATGATCGGGCTTCTCGAAGATCTCCGACAGCGGAACCTGGTGAGCCCGCCACGTGTTCTCCACCGGTTTGCCGTCGACAAACTTCGGCCCGGTCCATCCCTTCGGCGTGCGCATAATCAGCATCGGCCACGCCGGCCGTTCCGTTTCGCCGCCTTCCCGCGCCGCCTTCTGAATCGCGGCAATGCGGTCCAGCATCGTATCGAAAACCGCCGCAGCTTGCTGATGCATCACATCCGGATCGTCGCCTTCCAGCGTGAATGGCTCATAGCCGTAGCCGCGCATCAAATTCTCCAGCTCAGCATGGGGAATGCGCGCCAGGATCGTCGGGTTCGCAATCTTGTAGCCGTTCAAATGCAGAATCGGCAACACCGCGCCATCGGTCGCCGGATTCAGAAACTTGTTTGAGTGCCAGCTCGTCGCCAGCGGCCCTGTCTCCGCTTCGCCATCGCCCACCACGCAGGCCACAACCAGGTCAGGATTGTCGAACGCCGCGCCGTAAGCGTGTACCAGCGAGTAGCCCAGTTCGCCGCCCTCGTGAATCGACCCCGGCGTCTCCGGCGCCACGTGGCTCGGAATCCCGTACGGCCAACTGAACTGCCGGAACAGCCGCTTGATGCCGTCCTTGTTCTGCTCGATGTGCGGATAAATCTCCGAGTACGAGCCCTCAAGATAAGTGTTCGCCACCAGCCCCGGCCCGCCGTGCCCCGGCCCAATGACATACAAAATGTTCAGCCCGCGCTCGCGGATCAGCCGGTTCCAGTGCACGTAAAGAAAGTTGAGCCCCGGCGTCGTGCCCCAGTGGCCCAGCAGCCGCGGCTTCACGTCGTCCAGCGTCAGCGGGCGTTCCAGCAGCGGGTTGTCTTTCAGGTAAATCTGTCCAACGGACAGGTAGTTGGCAGCGCGCCAGTAGGCGTTCATCTTTGCCAACAGTTCCGGGCTAAGGGGGCCCTTGCTCGCTGATTCGCTCCCTTTGTTTTCGATCATGGCGCACCTCTCGAGGGATGATTGCGTGCTACTAAAAGCCTAGCAGTCACAGCTTCACGCCGCAGGTGACTGATGTCACAACACGATAAGACGAAGAACCATTCTGTGAGACTGGCAGACTCACCCTATCTTCGGCGAAAGCCTTCGAGCAGCGATGTATAAAATCGCTCTTGACCAACTCCGTGCAACGTCAATTGGCAACCACTGTTACCGGAACTTCAAGCGATCCCGCATGCCCGGCAACCAAGTCCTCCACCGCGACGCGCATGAACGAGTGCCCCTCAGGCAAATCGAGCGCCAGCCGTGCGCGAACGCCCGTCTCCATCTTCTGCACGAAATCTTCCGGCTTGATGTTGATGGCGTAGCTGCGATCCACATAGTTCTCGCGCTTTCCATCACTGTCGTAAGCCTCCAGCACAAACTCCACCTGGGCCTGTCGCACGCCGCCCGCTTCGTCATTGAACACCAGCCCATGCGGATCCACCGTAAGGTCCACAAGGTAGCACCGCGTTGGGCCTTTGAGTGAGGCCGCCATTTCGCCTGACGGTGTATTGGAAATCGGAATTTCCTGAAACGCCGGATCGGTTGCAGGCAGCACCCGTGCCAGAAAAAGCACCTGCGTCGCCGCCGGCGCGCCGTGCACAGCCGCTGACTCGATCGTGCTGCTCGTTCCCGGATTGTGCGCGGATGGTTTGTTGCTAGCGTCCGCAAAATACCCACGGTGGTAAGCGAGATTGTATCCGCCGCTGTCCAGCCGCACCTGAATTTTGCGAAAGCGTCCGTCGAGCTTCTTCCCGCCGGGCGCAAAAGCAATGGAGTAATAACTCGCGCCATTTTCAACTGCGCTCGCCACCGCCCCTTTCAAATCGTTCGTGTTGATCGCCGCGGTTCCGCCGGTTTCCTGCGCAATCTGCTGCATGGATCCGTGCTCCTGCATGGTTTGCGTCATAAAGGTGTCATAGTCATGAATCACGTTGGAGTCATTCATCGCGGTGACTTTGCCCCCGCTGTTGACGCTCAAGCTGGTTTGGTTGGGAGAATAGGCCGCGTCGGTCGTGCTCTGCGTCATCATTCCCCGCGCATCCACCGGATAAACCGCAACCCGCGCCGCTGTGAGCAGTTGGCTGGTTTTTCTCAATTCGTCTTCGTAGTTCCGAATAGCCAGAAAAGGCAGAGCCTGATCGGGATCTGGATTTAGCGAAATTGGAAACGAAGCGGAGAACCAGATCAGATTCTTGCGCCCAGGAATCGCGCTCAGGTAGCGCGCTAGTTGCTGCAGCGCGTCCATCGTCAACCGCACACGAAGGTCGGTCTGTGTCGCCGTCAGGTCTGCTTCAAACTGCGTCAGCGCGGCCACCGTCTCCGGGCTTGGCGGCTGGCTTGAACCGGCCATCGCCGACAATTGGTTTTCAATGTCCTGCTGCGCCGAGTGGCCCGGCGTATCCAGCAGCGCGGACTGTGACGAATTGGCAGCCTTGCTCTTCAACACCGTGGCCAGCCGGGCAGCGTCGGTCGTGAATCCTTCCACCAACCGCAGCTGCGATGACAGCGTAAAGATGGCCAGCGAAGTTCCCGGCGCGATGGTGCCCAGGTACTGGATCATCTGGCGCCGCGCCTCCACCTGGTTCACCATCGGAGTGTTCAAGCCGTCCAGCAGCAGCAGATTCACCACACCGGCGTCGGGATAAACGGGAATGTTGGTATAGGTATTCGCGGGCAGCTGCGCGATCTTGGCTGTGAGTAAGGCCGTATTCGCTGACGCGGCAGGGGGCTGCTGCTCGTCAAATGCGCTGATCGGCCGCTCTTTTCCATTTTCAAGAATATGGAACCGGCCGCGATCGAGGCCGTGCACCGCTTTCCCATGATCGGTCACCACCACATCCACCAATACCAGGTTGGCATTGGCGTGCAGCACGGTTGCGGGCGCCGCAGTCTCCCAGACAGCGGCGGGAACGGGTGTCGCCTGCGCCGCCCCAGGCGCGCTTGCCTGGCCGGTTGCAAGAGAAGCAGAAATCAGCATGCCGGCAAAAACAAAGGCGGCGACGGTGCGGAATCGAGACATGAAAGGAATCCTTATATCTAGAGACGATTGCAAAAAGCATGGAGACCCGTTAATCGGATTGCTTCCATCCTGCACCCTGCCGCCGGGCTCCTCCTCAGAAATGCCGCTTCAGCCGGGTGCCCCATCCTTGCCGCGTTTTTGTTTTTTGCGGCTATAGCATTTTCGGAATTGGTGTAGACCGAAGGCACTATGCTAAGTGGCTTTT
>DATCAX010000625.1:0-3309 GCA_036512375.1 Candidatus Angelobacter sp.
ATCTTGCAGAGTGACTCCACGCCAATCGCCATGGGCTCCAGTTCAGGATGGTTGATATTCGCCGGAATAATCATCCGCCCGACTGCCACCTCGTCCCGAATCAGCTCCGGCTTCACCTTTTCCCGCTCCGCGACGTACAGCATCTCCTCTGTTATCAGGCCCTTGCGGGCATAGTGCATCTGGGAGACGTTGCTATCGCCGGTGCGGGCGGCCTGCTCGCGGCGGCGGACGATCCACTCTTCACGGGGTTTGATTTGCGCCTTGGCGTCAGTTGGCGGGGAGTTGGGGGTTGTGCTCATTTGATTCACCTTATACTGGGAAACCCTTTATTATACGCGCCATAGAGGCTGCGGGTGACTTCCGTCAACGCATCTTCATTAAGACCCTTGACCCCTGCCCCAAGCGGGGATACCCTTTGAGAAGTCATGTCACAAACAAGCAATAAATACCTCAAGTTTGGGGCCGCGATCACATTGATCGTGCTGACCCTGGCTTATCTGGCTTATCTGGGCGCGCAGGAAAGCAAGAGCTATTACGTCACCATCAAAGAGCTGCACGCCATGGGTGACGATGTTTATAAACGGAACCTGCGTGTCGCCGGCAATGTACTGCCGGGATCCATCAAGTTCAGCGGCCCGCATGCGGATTTCCAGCTAGTGGAAAACGGCGAGACGTTGCGCGTGGTCTATAAAGGCTCTGAGCCGCCGCCGGATACCTTTAAAGACAACGCTCAGGCCCTGGCCATGGGCGTTTATAAGCATGACGGCGTTTTTTACGCCAATGAGTTGCAGGCAAAATGCGCCTCGAAGTACGCTCCGCAGCAGCAACAGCCCGGCGCGGCACCGGCCGCACAGCCGCCGTCGAAGGGATACTGAGGGTCCGCCGCTGACGAACCCCGACGCCCCTCCTGTCCGCACTGAAAACGTCTCCAAGATTTATGGCCGCACCGCGGCGGTAAGAAAAGTCTCGCTGGCATTGCAGCCAGGGCGATTTTACGTTCTGCGCGGTGAGAACGGCGCCGGCAAATCCACGCTGCTGCGCATGATTGCCGGACTCAATGAGCCGACGGAAGGCACAATCCTGATCTACGGCATTCCCAACAAGCAGGCACTGGATCGCATGGGCTACATGGCCCACGCGCCGTTGCTCTATGACGAACTTTCCGGCATGGAGAACCTGCGCTTCTTCGCGCAGCTTTACGGCGTAACCTCTGACGAACCACTGGCCCAGGCCATGCAGCGCGTGGGGCTTGATCCCAAACTGGAGCGGCGTGTTGGTCAGTATTCTCAAGGGATGCGCCAGCGGCTGTCTCTGGCTCGCGCAATTTTTCATCAGCCAAAACTGCTGCTGCTCGACGAGCCGTTCTCTAACGTCGATCCTGATTCAGCTTTGCAGATTGCGAAACTGCTGGCAGACATGAGATCGAACGGAACGACCATTTTGCTGGTCACGCACCAGATCGGATTGCTGGCCAACCTGGCGGACGAATACCTAATGCTCTCTCACGGCCAGCTGGTCGATCACGGGGCGTTGACCAGCGAACCCGTGAAGCCAGACCCCGCGGCTAAAGGAACGGCCTGAGCATGTCCATCGCCAGGCTCACATGGATCAACGTCAGCAAAGATCTGCGCCTGGAATGGCGCTCCCGCGACGTTTTTAACTCCATGATGTTTTTCGCACTCGTTGTGGTGGTGGTCTTCAGCTTTGCGTTTGAGCGCGAAGACTCGCGTCCGGTGATGGGAGGCCTGATCTGGATTGCGTTCCTGTTTTCCACCACCATGGCACTCAACCAGTCATGGGCGCGCGAACTGCGCAACGGCGTTCTGGACGCCTATCGCGTTTCACCGGCGCCCGCAGAGGCCTTATTTCTGGGTAAGTGCTTAGGTAACTTTATATTGATTATGTTGCTGGAATGCCTGATGGCTCCGCTGTTCGTGGTCTTCTACAATTTAAACTCTGAAGGGTCTCTCTGGCAGTTGCTGTTGATCGCCGCTTTAGGGACTTGGGCCCTGGTGGTGAATGGAACGTTTTTTGCCGCCATGTCGATTCGTACCCGCAACCGTGAGCTCATGCTGCCTCTGTTGCTGTTACCGGTTTCCATTCCTGCGGTGCTCAGCATGGTAACGGGCACAACGCAGATCCTGGGCGGCGATGGCTCGCCGAACGTGCAATTAAAATTTCTGGCGGGATTCTGCGTGATCTTTACCACTGCATGTTTCCTGCTATTTGATACGGTGTTAAACGCAGAATGAAAACCAAATTATTTTTCGCCTTCGCCGCTTTTTGCTGTGCCTTCCTGGCTTACGGAACGTACCAGGGCCTGGTCGTGGCGCCCACGGAAGAAACCATGGGCGACGTACAGCGGATCTTTTACGTTCACGTGCCCGCCGCCACGGTCGGCTTCACGCTATTCTTCGTCAACTTCCTCGCATCGATTGTGTATCTGTGGAAGCGCAGCCAAATAGCGGATGCGCTGGCGGCCACTACAGCTGAAGTTGGCATTGTTTTCTGTACTGTAGTGCTAATCACCGGCCCTATATGGGCGCGTTATGCCTGGGGCGTCTGGTGGTCGCCAAGGGACATGCGCCTGAATACCACGCTGATGCTGTGGCTCCTGTATGTGAGCTACATGATTTTGCGGCGATCTTCAACGGGCGGATCCACTTCAGTTTTAGCGGCGGCGCTGGCGGTTTTTGCCTTCCTGGACGTGCCCATCGTTTATATGTCGAACCGCTGGTTTCGCATGAGCCACCCTGCGCCGATGATTGGTACGCCGAGGCTTGATCCGAGAATGCAAAACATCTTATTCATCAATATGCTGGCCTTCCTCTGCTTCGGGGCGCTGATTGCCTGGTTCCGCTATGAGATGGAACGGACAGCCCAAAAAATTGACTCCGCCCATATTCAGAGGGCCGCTGGCGGAGCTGCCGGGATGATGCTTATTCCGGCAATGTTCTTGATGGCTCCCGGCCACGTCGCTCCGATTTCTTATCTCTGGGGCGGATACCTGGCGGCGTGGGGAATTTATGTCGGCTATCTGCTGTTTCTGATGAGCAAACTGGCGCGATTGAAGAAGGAAGCGGCGGAGTTGGGGGCGTAGCTAAGGGATTGCCAAAATCGCAGAAATTGCCAAAATTGGAAATTGAGAGATCAGCCATTCTCCGGGGGCGGGACGTAACTTCCCTTCCGTCGCATTTCCGCAATCCATTCTTTGTACGGATAATCTGACGTCAGTAACCTTCCCACTTCTTTTTCAATGTCATAGTCCACGCGGCGGATGGCCGGATGCCCTTCATCGATCAACAAGTA
>DATCAX010000626.1:0-6080 GCA_036512375.1 Candidatus Angelobacter sp.
CAATTTGCTGCCGGATGAGTTCGCGCTCCCGCGCAAACTGCTGGCGCGGCACTCCGTCCAGAAGTCCTTTGTCATTGAGCGCAAGCAAACGATCGAGGGCTGTCCAGCATAGGAGCCGCGAATGGGTGTGGTTGGAACCTCCACATCGAGGTTCCCAAATTCCTTGGTCGGGAAGATTCCAGTGTGTCGCAACGTACTTTCCAAAGCCTATCAAGACCTTTTGCGTGGTGCGGTCGAAGCGTCCGCGGTGCTGCGCATATTGGGAGGCAGCGTCGATCACTTCGCCGTAAACGTCGAGTTGGAGTTGGCGTCTTGCCCCGTTACCGATGCGAACCGGCCGCGACTCAAAGTAGCCCGTGAGATCCAGTTCTCGTTCTCGCGGTGCGATCCCTCCATAGACGTTGTATAGAACCCGCAATTGGGGCTGCGTCAATCGCGTTGCATGCAACATCCACGCTATGAAACTCTCTGTTTCTTCCATATATCCCAAGCCCATCAGTGCGCGCACGGTGAGCGAGGTATCACGCAACCAGCAATAACGGTAGTCCCAATTGAGGCTGCTCCCGATCCGCTCAGGTAATGAAGTTGTCACGGCTGCGGCAATTGCTCCCGAAGGCGCATATGCCAGCAGTTTGAGCGCCAGGGCACTACGCACGACCGCGTCACGATAGGGCCCCTCGTATTTCGTTTGCGCCGCCCATTCCTTCCACCATTTTACGGAGCGTTCTACTGAGGCACTTGCATTTTCTCCCAAAGCGGGCAATACGGCAGGTGATTCTTCCGAATAACTGAGCGAAAAATGAAGTACGTCACCATGCTTGAGTGAGATCTTTGCGCATGCCTCATTCCCATGAACCTGCAAGGGGATACTGCTGCGCATAAAATAAGCGCCCCGCCCCACATCCACCCGCAGACCTTGCATGCCCAAATTCTGGATTCGCACTTCCTTGAGCCCAAAATAAGGACGTGGGCAGAATGCCACTTCCAGCGTTATCTCTCCTTCTGTGCATACAACTTGCCGGAGAAATTCGTGGTCGGGCAGCATATGTTGCCGTTTGAAGTCTTCTGCAGCGACTGGCATCAGGTCAGTAAGTGTGGCATGGCCTGTTGAAGAGATGAGGTAGGTTTCCAAGACGTTCGTATCGCGAATGTAGGCTCGCTCGAATTGACTCGGATCGGCCGGGGCTATCGACCAATAACCTCCTTTCTTTCGGTCAAGAATAGAGGCGAAAATCGCCGGGCTATCGAACCGAGGCCAGCAAAGCCATTCTACGGAGCCGTATCTTGAAACCAGAGCGGCGGCACGGCAGTCGCCCACTACTGCACAATCGTGGATTTTTGGGATCTGTCCGCCAGATGAGAGCACAACTGGATCATAGACCAAGTCTCGCCCAATCGGGGGATTGCCAGATAAGTGGAAGATGGTACTCCGTTTGGCCGTGGATCACGATGCCGGAATCCCCCTTTTCCGTCTCGATCAGTTGACCTAATACCCGAGGAGGATGTCCGTGCTGAATTGGGAAATTTGGCACCTCACTTAGAGAGTCAAACAATGGTGCGGCTTTGCAGTATCGAGGAGGGCAAATGACAAAACCAAGCAGTCCGGTAACCGGAGAAATTGCGGGCGACCTGCATGCAGAGGATTCGCATGTTCCGGCAACCAGGGCAATCGACGAGAAATTCCAGAAAGCGCTCGATAGGGTTTTATATGCCAACGGAAGACCTGGCGCCCAAGAGGTGCGGAACTTCTTGAACGGCACGTGGCTTGCCCCGTGCTGACAGTGGGCCCGAATGTTTCCAGGCGTTTCGATGCACAATCAGAAGTCAAAGAGATCCTTTTCCCGACAGATCTTTCTTACGAGTCCGGGGCCGTATTCCCGTATCTGGCCATGGTGGCAGCCCAGCACGCGGCCCACATCACATTGCTCCATGTTGTTCCTAGAGGGGACCGAAGATATGCTGAGGCAATGGATGAACCCGACCGCCTGCGGAGCGCAATGCGGCGTTGTTTTGTCCACAAATTGATCCGCGTTGTGAAGCCAGACTCGTAGTCGAAGCCGGCAATCCTGTTGAGCGGATATTGGCTCATGCGCGTGCCGACAAGATCGATCTAATCGGGTTTGGCGTCCGCAAAGCCGGAGAAATTATCACGCATTTCCGCAACACGGTAGCCTACAAGGTAGTGCTGGAAGCGGAGTGCCCGGTACTGACCTGCCACTTCGGCGATGGCTGGTGAAGGCGCCTAGCTGGTACTCCGCTGCAGTGACGGACAACCTCAGTTTCCTAATTCGGATCTGCCGGGATCTGAATTATTTTAGCCCACTATCCGGTAGGCAGGAAAGCAGCGTCTAAGCGCTGCTTTCTTTGCTCCCGGAACAGCAGATTCCAGCCATGATCGCGCGTGCTCCCTCAGCGCGCAGCGCCACTGGCTGCGGGAAGTTCAGTTGTCACTCCATGCGTCACGCATCGTGAGTACCGGGCATGGCGCCGAACTGACGATTGTGTAAGTTACGCCGGTGCGGAAATGGCTGTTAAACTTCTTGCCGGCCGACAGCCCCAATACAATCAGGTCAGGACGCTCGGTCGCGGCGAACCTCAGCAGCTCCTTCGCCGGATCTCCCACTTCAACCACAAACGCAGGCTTGCACCAGTCTTTGGCTTCTGCAGGAATTGAACCGACTGGACCGGAAGCGCATCGGGCACAAATGGCAGCTGCTTTGCAAGCAGAACCGGGTAGCCTTCTCTCGCGCATTCCCATGCGAGCATACGGGCAAGCGTCGTGCCGCCCGCTCCGGACTCAGACGCGATATAAGCGATGCAGTTCTTTTCCGATCCGACGGTTGTGGCATGTTAAGGGTCTAACCTCGCTTTAAGAGGTGTGCTCTTTGCGGGTGGGCCGTGGCCGGGAGCGTTTAGCCGGCGGCCTCTTTTGCTTGCTCGTTGAAGCCTCTGTCGGATATGTGATCGCAGTCCCCTGCACTTTGGCAAAGGGCGTGAGAGTATGAACCTGACGGCGAGTTAGGCTCATGATGTCCTCGGTGCGAATTCCATGAACCACCAAGGCATCTGCGATGAGCGAGCGATGACAGCGCCAGGGCACGGCTTCAGCGCACATCAGGACGATTCGGTCTTGGTTCGCCAAGTGGATCAATTCTTCGAGGCTCTGCGCAAACTCGGGCGTTTGCATGTAATCGGCATAACCTCGAAAGGAGGCATTTCGCCAGCCCAAGTTGGGCGAATCGTGCTTTGCGTGACGCAGGCCGCCGAGTCCCGCCATGTGAACATATCCCAAACCAGATTTTTTTAACGATCGGGGCAAGGAAGTCCTGTTGAACTGCGGATTATGCCGGGAACGCGGGATCGTGCGCACATCCACAACGCAGGTTGCTCCGTGTGCCTGAAGCAGGCCGATGAATTCCTCGAGCGTGTGCGTGGAATGGCCAATCGTCATTACCAACGATGAAGGTTCTTTCTTTGTCACGTCTTTTTCGCGCCATTGACGGTCTTTGTTCTTAGCGCGCTCATTGTTTGCTTTTGAGTTTCTTGAGCGCCGATCCCTTGTGCATGGCCAGATGGTCTGTCGTGTCACTCTTGATCAAATACTGTGGCTCCTCCTTCGAAGCTCGGACCGTGTAGCCCTTAAACGCGATGGCTGAGGTGATCTTTTTCTTGATCGTTCCCCGGACGTGGCCGGCTTCCGAGTTCCACCCCACATGATCTCCAACTTTAAAGTCCTTCTTCATCGGTATGGTTTCCTATTGTTGCTTTGTTTTATGGTTCTACTTTCTTTATATAGGCCGAGGCCCGAGATTCGCATAAGCAATCAGATGTTCGGAAGCTCGTCGAAATACTCATCGTCTTCGTTCGTCCCACCCTCACCTTCGCCAACTTGCTTCGCGGATTCAATGAACTCGATTCGGTCGATCCACTTGACCATCTTGTATCCCAGTTGGTTTTCGACGCGCAGCCGAAGCGGAGCGCCATACTCTTCTGTCAATGGCTCACCGTTCATCTCAGAAGCAAGCAAGCATTCCGGCTTGAGAACGTTTTCCAAGCTCTGCGTGTCATAATACGTGCCACCATACAGGCCTTCGCCAAAGGAGAAGAAAGCGACTGTCTTGGCTGACGGCTTCGGTTTGACCAATTCAACGAGCGTCTTCATCGGCACGCCGCCCCACTGCGCAATACCTGACCAACCCTGAATGCAGTGATGCATGGTGATGTGCTCTTCTTTGCCCAACGCCTGGATATCCAATAGCGAGAGCTCCACCGGTCTTTCCACGAGCCCGCCAACCCTGAGTTTAAAGTCACGGAACTTGCCCGCGGACAGTTGTTTCCAATCCTCACGTTCTGGCATCTTGCCATTCGGCCAGAAGTATGGAGAGATCTGCTCCTTTGTATACCGCTGGCTTGGAGAGAATCGATTCAGAGTAGCGAGACGTATCGGCTGAGAAATCGCTTTTTGGATGTGTTGGAGCAGGCGTGGAAACTTCCACGAAGCATAGTGAGCGACGACCCAGGTGGCAATCACCACCGCAATACCGGCAAAGCCAAGAATCATCCCGAGCGGACGAGAGTTGTCCGTTCCAAGAACGATGTGGTTCATATTCCGTTCAAATCCGGTCAACGCCACCAGCGTCACGTGGACGATCAAATACGCGACCCAGCAGAGCATCATCAAGAAATGGATGGAACGAGCCCCCTGTCTTCCGCCAAACAGTCGAGCAAACAACGGAAAGCGATTCACCATCGCAGGAGACATTGCGGCACCAGCGAGAATAGATACTGGTGCGAATAAAAAGATCGCTGCAAAATAGACCAAATGCTGCAACGCGTTGTATCCGTAAAAGCCATTGGGTTCAGGCGGGAAATGAAAGCTCGCATAGTGGACGAACGTGTTCCAGGCCTGAGGCAACATCGTCCACGAAGTCGGCACCACCCGTTTCCATTGCCCGGTGACGAAAAGCAACGGAATAAAAATCAGACCCGTAATGATGAACCCGTAAACATCGATGAAGTGCCAGGAGCGCGCTACTCCTATGGTGTGGCGATATCCCGGCAACGCAAACACGGGCGAGATATAACGCGCATCGTCCTTAGCCGTCCACACCCGGCCTTTCGGGACTCTTAAGGGCGTGAATCGGATCCACTCTGTGCCGGGTGTGCAGTCGTCATTAAAATAGAGCCGCGGATGATCCATGAGAATCGAAAGGCCACTGCGGACTAGCATCATCAAGAAGAGAAAATTAAAGAAGTGTGCATAGCAGATCCACAACGGAAAGCCGTGTGGTCCAACCGGAGCTTCGCTTGGCTGAGGTATGGGAAGAATATACGGTAGCCCGAAAATGGCAGCCTGTCCCCAGGCAAACACAAGAGGCGCAAATATCAATACCACTACTCCTGCTACAAACGAAGGCCTGATCCAGACCCGAAAGCGCCGGTCTGGAGGATAATGAACGGCTCTGTGGGCTGCGTCGAACGGGATCATGTGTGCTCCTGAACTCAAATGTCTATCGATACAAAAAGCTTTAAGATATGGTCACAATTTGCAGGAACCGAAAAAGACCAGGACGGACTCGTTGATTGTTCTGACCGCAGCTTCGGTCGCGCGAAGGTTGGCCAGCACTGGTTGAGTGGTGGGCCGTGGCTTCTTTGCCATGTGCTTGTCGTTACACTTTCTCCTTTTCATCAAATGAATCGGTGTTTTGTTGCGCTTGAGAGTTCTTTCTACGAGTACGCGGTTTTCAATTCTCGTCCTACTACTGTTGTACTAGCTGTGAAATCCTGGCTGATGGCATACTCGTTATCATGAGAATCGAGCCATCCAGCCTTCTTTATGCGAGCCAACAAGAGATGGAAATAGACGAGACCCGCATTCGGTTGCCAGCGGGCAACCGCCTTGCACACCCCTTCATAGTCCAACGGTTTTCTCTTGCCCAAGAAATGGGCCAATTTCTTGCGGGCGCCAACGTCATCTCCTGGGAAGATGTCCAATCGCCCGAGCCCCCGGAGTAGAACGTATTCTGCAGTCCATCGACCCACTCCCTTCAGTCTTACCAGTTGTTCAAGCGCGACCTGGT
>DATCAX010000627.1:0-7401 GCA_036512375.1 Candidatus Angelobacter sp.
TGCTGGTAGAGCGCGGACTGAGCCGAGCCCGTGCAGACAACGGAATTGGTTGATTTGCCGAAGATGGCGCCAATGCCGCCGGTAGCCATGATGATGGCGTCGGCAGGGAACGTTCGCACTTCCATGGATCGCAGGTCCATGGCGCAAATGCCGCGACAGACGCGATTGGTGTCCAGAACCGCGCTTAGGAATTCCCAGTGTTCATACTTGGTGACGCGACCCTCGGCTTCGTAGCGGCGTACCTGCTCATCCAAAGCATAGAGAAGTTGTTGGCCCGTCGTGGCGCCAGCAAATGCGGTCCGATTGAAAAGAGTGCCTCCAAAGCGCCGAAAATCCAGCAGACCTTCAGGCGTACGATTGAAAGTAACGCCCATGCGGTCCAGTAAATCGATAATCGCTGGCGCAGCATCACACATGGCCTTCACCGGAGGCTGGTTGGCCAGGAAATCGCCGCCGTAGATGGTGTCGTCAAAGTGCTGCCAGGTTGTGTCGCCTTCGCCCTTGAGGTTCTTGGCAGCGTTAATGCCGCCCTGGGCGCATACGGAATGCGATCGTTTAACCGGCACAATGGAAAAAAGATCGACATGACCACCGGCTTCTGCGATCTTGATGACCGCCGCGAGTCCAGCGAGCCCACCGCCAACCACGATAATTTTAGGTGTCGTTGCCATGATGTTTAGTTCGGTAAATGAGTAAGCCCCTCTACCTCGAGTGCTCCACGCTTTCCTGCGCCGGCAATTTTTCCGGAGTATTGCGCCACTGGGGCTTGAAGAATGCCGCCATCGTAACCCATCCGACGATAATCAAAGTCAGCGCAAGCGCCGTGCACGCCCGGCCAAGCCATTTGCGTGATCTGTCACTCACGGTAATGCCCCATTTGGCGCAGAAAAGATATATCCCGTAAGCAAAGTGCCATGATGCCGCAATGATGCCTACCAGATAGAACATTCCGGTCCACCAGTGCTGCAGCTCCATCTGTACTTTGTTAAACGCTGCGTCCGGATTGGTCAGCAGGTGGGTGCCGGTAAAGCGCATGGTGTAGGTATGCCAAACGATGTAGATGAAGGCAATGGCGCCAGTCCAGCGTTGCGCGGCATACATGAAATTTCCCGCCCACGGGTAATCGCTTACGTTGGATTCGCCCCGGAGCCAGATATAGAAGCCATACAAAGCGTGGTAGAGAAGCGGAATATAGATGCCGACTGTCTCGAGAATCGGTACGAAAGGCAGGCCGGTGAGGAACTTTACCTGGTCGGCGTAAGCTTTGGGACCGTTGGTGGCAAATGCGTTGGAGATGAAATGTTCCAGCAGAAACGCGCCAATGGGGATGATCCCGCTCAACGAATGCAGGCGACGCAGAAGGAATGAGTGGCCCTTACCGGCACGAATCGGCGGGACTCCACGCTTGACAGGCGAGGCAACGCTGGCCATGTACTGCTATGCTCCGATCAGATTTGCTAGGCAAACTCTATATTATGAAACTTGAAATTGGTCGCGTCAAACTGTGAGCGTGATCACAGATGAGAGATAGACGCGAACTCATCCAATTGCGTCAAGACAAATCTTCACCGCAACTCAGTACAGGTTCACCCCCCGGATCTTGCCCTAGCAAGCGGTTTTGCATCATCCTATCGGAACGCCCTGTGTACAGGGCATGTTCACCGGCTGCGTAGGTGGAGTGGGAGGTGTAGCCCAGGGGCCGGTGGCGGTGGAAAAATCGAAGAACTCGGTTATGTCAGGTTTCGGCGTAGATCCCCTTACGGATTACACGGTCTGTTCACCCGTGGCTCGTGGTGGGAATGCTAACGGTGGTAATTTTGCGGCGGGGCTTCGAGACGATCGACGATCAAGGCGTCGCAAGACGAATAATGCTATAAATTTCCTTGAAAGTGTCGTGCTTCGGAAACAGGGTGGTACTCTATCCAGTCCAAAGGAGACAGCTATGCTTTCCATCGGTCGATTGAGCGCTTTTCAGCTTGCCGCGTTTTTAATATTGCTTCTGACGCTGATAGGAGGCCATGCTTCCGCGCAGAACCCGCCGCTCGATAAGCAGGTCAGCTCCGTACTCCCGGACGCGCAGGCTTTGTACCTGGATCTGCACCAGCATCCCGAACTGTCATCGCATGAGACGCGCACCGCGGCCGAACTGGCCAATCGCTTGCGCACACTTGGCTACGAAGTCACCGAACATGTGGGTGGAACCGGGGTGGTTGCCATCCTGAAAAATGGCGCAGGACCAACCGTGATGCTGCGCACGGAGCTTGATGGGCTGCCGGTGGAAGAGAAGACCGGGCTGGCTTATGCGAGCACAGTCCGCACCAAAGATGACAGCGGACGCGACGTGGGCGTGATGCACGCCTGCGGGCATGATGTGCACATGGCAGCTTTATTTGGGACAGCAGCCATTATGGCGCACAATAAAGATTCATGGCACGGAACCCTGATGCTGATTGGCCAGCCCGCGGAAGAAACCATTACCGGCGCCGATAAAATGCTCAAGGACGGCCTGTTCACGCGCTTTCCCAAGCCCGATATCGGGATTGCCATGCATGACACCAATGGCCTTCCGTTCGGCAAAGTGGGTATAACTCCGGGATACGCCAAGGCCAATGCTGATTCCGTCCGCATCACCGTTTATGGCAAGGGTGGGCACGGGGCGCAGCCGCAAACCACGGTTGATCCGGTGCTGATTGCTGCCAGGATTGCGGTGACGGTGCAATCGATTGTGTCGCGCGAAATCAAGCCCGGCGATGCAGCTGTGATCACCATCGGCTATATCCAGGCAGGCACGAAAAATAACATTATCCCGGATGAAGCGCAGATGGGTTTCACTGTTCGCTCCTACAAGCCCGATGTTCGGCAGCATTTGCTGGCGGGCATTGATCGTGTGGCCAGGGCAGAAGCAATGGCCGCTGGCGCCGAGAAAATGCCGCTCGTGGAGAAATACGAGTCAACGTCAGCGGTCTATAACGACCCAGTGTTGACGCAACATCTGGCCGCGACGCTTGAAGGTGTGCTGGGCAAGGGAGCCGTGGTGACGGAAGATCCGATCATGACGTCTGAGGATTATTCTTACTTCGTAGAGCAGGGAGTGCCGTCATTTTACTTCACGCTTGGCGTGGCCGATCCACAGAAGCTGGCGGAAGCAAAGTCAGCGGGCAAGCAGCTACCCAGCAATCACTCGCCTTTGTTCGCGCCTGTGCCCGAACCTTCGCTCAAAACCGGCATGACGGCCGAGGTGACGATACTGCGCGATCTGCTGAAGGGAACTCCGGCCGACGTGAAGAAGTTTACCCAGCCGGCGTCTGGGAACTGATCAAGCTAAGCTCACCGTGGAGCCGAGACGCTAGAGATGCTGGGGCTATATCCCGGTCAATTCCAAAGGAGTTTTTAAACTGATGAAGTTTTCGCGCCGTGATTTTCTTCAGACCGCCGGAATCGCAACAATCACGCTGGCTCAACCCGCCATGGCCTTTGCCGCCCAGGGCGAAGGCAGCAAACAACCGGAAGCAATTGCCAGGTTGAAGTCGCGCAAAGCAGAGGCCCAGCCTATTACCACAGCGGAGCGTAATCAGCGGATGGAGCGAGCACGGCAACTGATGGCGGAGAACAAGCTTGACGCGATCATGATTGCCGGCGGCACCTCCTTGGTGTATTTCACCAACATTCATTGGTGGATGAGCGAACGTCTCTTTGCCATTATTCTGCCAGTGAAGGGAAATTCGTTTTATGTTTGTCCGGCGTTTGAGGAAGACCGCGCGCGCGAGCAGATCGCCGGTGGCCCGGGTGGAACCAACGCCGAAGTCCGTACATGGCACGAGGATGAGAGCCCATATCAGCGCATTGCCGAAGGGCTGAAGGACAGAAAACTTACTGCCGGAAACATGGGTATGGAAGAGACCGTCCGCTATGTTTTCAGTGAGGGACTAAGCAAAGCCGCGCCTGGCCTGCGCCTGGTCAGCGCGACACCCGTCACGGCGGGCTGCCGCATGATCAAGAGCTCGCACGAGTTGCACCTGATGAAGCTTGCGAACGAAGTAACGCTGGCGGCGTACGAAGCTGCTTACCTTTCCACCAAAGAAGGTATGACGCAGAATGATTTTGGGGCCATGGTACAGGCTGCTCATTCGCAACAGGGTTTTCAGGGTGGCGCGAGCATACAAGTCGGCGAGAATTCGGCTTTGCCGCATGGCTCGGCCAGGCCGCAAGTGATCCGAGAAGGTACGATTCTGCTGATGGATGGCGGCTGCGTGGCAGAAGGCTATGAGTCCGATATCAGCCGCGCGGTTGTGCTGGGCAAGCCCACCGACAAGATGAAGCAAGTGTTTGAGATCGTGCACAAGGCGCAATCAGCGGCGCTGGCAGCGGCCAAGCCCGGCGTTCAGTGCCAGGCGGTGGATGCAGCGGCGCGCAAAGTCATTACCGATGCAGGCTACGGTCCGGACTACAAACACTTCACCCATCGTGTGGGCCACGGCATTGGCATGGACGGGCATGAATGGCCATATCTCGTCCGCGGGAACACGCTACCACTGGCTCCCAACATGACGTTTAGCGATGAGCCGGGGATTTATATTCGCGAGGAATTCGGCGTGCGGCTGGAAGATGACATGCACATCACGGAGAATGGCGCGGAGCTGTTTACGCCACAATCACCGGACTTGGAAAACCCATTCGGCAAGAACCATTAACCACAAAGGACACGAAGATTGATACTGTTGCTTTCGCTTCAGTGTTGCACACTGACCTATGTGCTCTATGAAAGCGGGTTCCTCTTTGTGAACCTTCGTGTCCTTTGTGGTTTTAGCTATTTCAGCGCGTTGGTAATAAACGCTCCCACGTCCTTTTTCAGCTCTCCTAAAGAAGAATCCTGGATGTACATCATGTGCCCGGCGCCGTAATAGCCCAGGCTGACGCGGGCGTGCTGCGCTGTATCCAGCGACATGTGGTTGAGCGTGTATTGCGTAGCAAAGTACGGAGTGGCCAGGTCGAAATAACCTGAGCCGACAAAAAGCTTCATGAAAGGGTTCTTGTCGAAGGCATCTTTGAGAGCGCGTGCTGTATCTGGAAAGCCGCCGCGCTGGACGCCCCAATCCCACTCGTCGAAGCGGAAGCCGCCGCCCAGAATGTAATACTCCAGGTCCGATTTGTAGTTCAGTTCACTGCGCACGTATTGATTGAACATGGCGGTGTACGGCGGACGAATAGCGCTCATGCTGGGATCAAAGCTGGCCGTGTCATCGACATCAGAGCTTGAAGTGCCGGTGAAACGGCTGTCGAGCCGGCCGATGGTTAGCCGCTTGTCGCGCATAAGCTCCTTCGTAAAGTGAGACTCTTCAATTCGCAGGTTGCTCTGGTCGATATAGGTCTTACTCAGACCGGTGTAGCGAGCAAGATGATCAATCACGTCCTGCCGCTCTGGTGGGGTAAGGCGGTCGCCTTTAGCCAGCGCATCCGCATAGGGCCCGGCGGCCCATTGCTCGACCTCAGAACGGAGCTTGTCAAAATCCTGCTGAAACTCAGGGCCTAATTTTTTGTGGTACCACGCGGCGCTTGCGTAGGTAGGCAGGAAAAGCACAAAGGGAAGATCGTTGCCGGGAGAGCCGTCTGTGGTTTGAAAGTTCAGGATGCTGGAGATCAGCATGATCCCGTTGAATGCGATGCCATGCTCCACCAGGTAACCGGAAAGTCCAGCGGCGCGCGTGGTACCGTAACTTTCACCCACCATGAAAAGTGGCGATGACCAGCGCTCAGAACGTCCGAGATAAAGACGGATGAACTCGCCGACGGATTCAATGTCGCCGCGCAAGCCGAGAAACTTCTTGGTCTGATCGCGTTTCACAGCGCGGCTGTAACCAGTACCCACAGGATCGATGAAAACAAGATCTGTCTGATCGAGCCACGTATGCTCGTTATCGACCAGTTGATACGGCGGCGGAGGCATCATGCCGTTGGTCTGCATGCGCACACGCTTAGGACCAATGGCGCCCATGTGCAGCCAGACGGAAGCCGAGCCGGGACCGCCGTTAAATGAGAAGGTGAGCGGACGATGTTCATTCTGCCCGTCCAACGTATAGGCAATATAGAAAATGTGCGCTTCAACCTCGCCAGTGTCATTGTTCTTGAGCGGCATCAGCCCGGCGGTTGCGGTGTAATGCAAAATCTTGCCGCCCACGTGGATCTCATGATGAGTGATGGAAGGTGGTTGCTCCGCTGGTTCCTTCTTGGCGTCGGCTGCAGGCGTGCCCGCTGGTTTGGCCTGGTCAGAGGGACTGGCTGCTGGCGCTGGAGTCGGTGGCCGCTCGCCACGGTTCCTTTGAGCGAAGGCACAGAGCGTAAAGAGCAGCACAACAGCGGTCAAAAGTGACGAGGCGCGACGCAGCAGCATGGTGACACTCCACCCTAGAAATTAAAAGACGTGATCTTTAGACGTTTCTGAAGAAAACAGGTGAGTGTAGCTGGCGAGATTGAAAAGGGCAAATCAATCCTGGCTGATTAAGTCGGGCAAATCAGAACTGGTGAAGTATTCCCGGTGGCCGCTGTGGCAATGGCTGGGAGTTCTGATGGCTCTTAAAATACCACATTAGCACTACGAGAAAGAAAACGATCGCGAGCATGAGAATGCCGAAGTTATGGCCGGAGGTATCCGAACGGCGCTGTAAGCGAGGTGTCATTCTTGCTTAGATCCACTTTCCACGACTAAGCTTCGCTACCACATAATACTTGAGGAAACTTTGCGATTGATTATCTTTTTGATATCTTGCGGGTCAGGCAACTTTTGGGCCAAAAGGCAGGTTTTGCGTTTGTCCGCCTGCTCTCGTGGCCCAAATGTGAAATAAGTTAGTGGGTGGGGACAACCAGATCGCGATCGAGACGGACTTCCAGTTGAGTGCCTTTTTCCAGCTTCATCTCGCCGCCTTTGAATAGATAGCTGGTTCCTGTTCCCAGACCCGCGCCTGCGGCGGCTCCAATAGCTGCGCCCCTGCGCCCATCAATTACGGAGCCGGAAACAGCTCCCACGGTGGCGCCGATGGCAGCGTCAGTAATCACTTTTCTTTTGTCAGGCCCTTTGCGGTAGACTTCGCCTTCTTCGCCGCTGGCTTTGATGGATGGGTCTCCCGGCACGCCAGTGATGGTCCCTATTAGCGGAACCCAGCCGTTGCGAGTTTCAATTTCATCCAGAGCCAACTGCATCTTGGAGCCTGTGTACCCGTGCTCAAAGCGGCCTACGTGACCCTTGATGGTGCGCCCCTTAGGAATAATGAGCCCGCTGGGCGTGACCAGATCTTCTCGAAGCTCGGCCTTGAAGTGCTTGCCATCCTGCATCTTCTTGGTGTCGAGGGTATCTTTCAACTTGATAATAAATCGGGACCCGTCAGCAATGGCATTTGGAGGCGCCCC
>DATCAX010000628.1:0-3269 GCA_036512375.1 Candidatus Angelobacter sp.
CGTGCCGTGCGCAGCAGTGAAAAGATGATCGTACCCCGCATCGGCGACATTTACGCCGCGCTGCCCTCGATCACCGGCAAGCTCGAACTGGAATATGAAGGAGAGATGCGCGGAGCCGATACCGTTGCGCGCGAGCTGATTCGTACCGCAGTCGCCAAAACCTACGACACCTATTTCAAAGACTTGAATATGCAACAGGTGGTGCAGTGGTTTGAACTCGGTGGCGAGATCAAACTCTCTGACACCGCCAGCGCTCAGGAAGTTTTGGAAGGCCTGAAGAACATCCAGGGTCTTACGGACAAGCTCGCGCCTGTGGGCATCAAGTCGAAAGAAAAACCAGAGGTGCTGGTTTCCGCGGCGGAGTTCGTACTGGAAGGACTGCACGCGCACCGCAGAATTGGACGCTCAGAGGAACGCGTCTTTGGCGCAGAAAAACAACCGAAGAAGCATGAGCGTCCGTTTGAACGCGGCGACGATGAACCGCCGCCGATGAGGAATCGAAGGCCATATAACTAGTTTTTGTCCCGAACGCAGTGAGGGATCCTATTGAGTAAATACTATTTAGGACCCGAATATGTTTTTCGTTTACATCCTGGCAAGCCTAAGCGGCACTTTATATGTGGGATTAACCGATGACTTGCGGCGCCGGGTTGAAGAGCACAAATTAGGTCTGGTCGACAGTTTTACACGCAGGTACCACGTAAACCGCTTAATGTATTACGAGACTTTTCATAATTCTGAAATCGCTGGCGAACGCGAACGTCAGATTAAGAAATGGCGGCGCGAAAAAAAGATCGCGCTATTCGCCAATACGAATCATCGTTGGGAGGATTTGAGTAAACAGCTCTCTGCATCCTACAAAGAGGTGCTGATGTAACCTAAGTATTAGTAAGGGTAGGGTTCCCTCGCTACGCTCGGGATAAAAAGCACATGAAATACACACGCTATTCCAGATACGTTGCCGACCTCGCCGACGAAATGAGCATGGAAGACCTGCTCAGCGCGCTTTCTGACTACATGCTTGAATCCGGCTTTCAGAGTGATTCCATGTATTTTCAGCAGTTGGATGAGCACTCGCTCGACGCGTTGCGCCAAGCCATCCAGCAGGCGCTGGAGATGGGCGAGTTTCTTGATGAAGAAATGCGCGAGCGGCTGGAACAGATGCAGGCCGAAGGCACGATGGAAGAGTTGATCGAACGACTAATCGAGCGCATGCAGCAGGAAGAGCTGATCTCGGTGGACCAGCCGCACGATCCCTCGCGCCAGTCCACCACGCCGGGACAAACCGGCGAGGCCCAGACCAATGCGCGCTTTGAGATCACAGACAAGAGCCTGGATTTTCTTGGCTTCAAGACCCTGCGCGATCTGCTGGGTTCGCTCGGCCGCTCCAGCTTTGGACGACACGACACGCGCGACCTGGCCACCGGCATCGAATCCAGCGGCGCGTCCAAGCCTTACGAATTCGGCGACACGATGAATCTCGATATCACCGAGACGCTCTCGACGGCCATCCAGCGGGAGGGTCTGAGTTTGCCGTTAAACATCGAATACTCTGACCTTCAAGTGCACCAGTGCGAGTATCAATCTTCCTGCGCCACGGTCGTGATGCTGGATTGCTCGCACAGCATGATCCTTTACGGCGAAGATCGCTTCACCCCGGCCAAGAAAGTTGCCATGGCGCTTTCGCACCTGATCCGCACGCAGTACCCGGGCGATTCACTTTCATTGGTCTTGTTTCATGATTCCGCGGAAGAAATGCCTATCTCGCAACTGGCGCGGGTAAAAGTTGGCCCGTATTACACCAACACGCGCGAAGGCCTGCGTCTGGCCCAGCGCATCCTGCAACGCCAGCGCAAAGACATGAAGCAGATTGTCATGATCACAGATGGCAAGCCTTCAGCGCTCACGCTTGAAGACGGCAGGATTTACAAGAATGCATTTGGTCTAGATCCACTGGTCGTGAGCCAGACTTTAGAAGAAGTGTCGCGCTGCAAGCGCTCCGGCATTATGATCAACACCTTCATGCTGGCTTCCGATTATGGGTTGGTGCAGTTTGTGCAGAAGGTTACAGCGATGTGCAAAGGCAAAGCGTATTTCACCACGCCACAGAACCTGGGGCAGTATCTGCTGATGGATTACATGTCGCGGAAGATGAAGACCATTCACTAGCGTGAAGGCGCTGGCTTACTCAGAATTTCCGCTCGACGGTTTCGTTCCCACCGTCTCATGCACCACGTCTTTCACCATCTGGCGGCGGAACTTGTCCGCCTGGCGGGTGGCCAGTACACGAACGCGACGCGCGGGCAGCGTGACCGGCTCGACCTTCTCAAACCGTCCGCGCTGAATCTCTACGTCGAAACGAAACCAATCACTCTTATAAAGCCGTCCGGCGGAATAGAAGCTGACTGAAGCCGCCAGCGTTCCTTCAAAATCATTGCCGGTGATAGCCAGGATGCGTTCGCCGATGTGCTGCGTCCAGGTATTGCCGCCAACCAGCGGATCGTTGAGGTACTGGCGCTCAAACGGCATGGCGTGCGTCATGGTGCGCAACTGCACCAACTGGAGCAGTACGGCGGCCCGCGCCAGGTTGGTAATCACAATCTTGGCGTCGGCGGTGGAAGCCCGTTCCAGGCGAACGTGTAATTCCGGTGCCCATTCGCGTTCAAACTGCTCGCGTGAAAGTTCCAGCCCTCGGTCAGCAGCCTTGGCATAGCGAAGTGTTGCCCGGGCCAGAACCACGCTAAGAAGAGTGGTCACAATGGTGGCTGCCACCGGGATAAATTCAAGCAGGGTGGAGAACGGCACGCGAGCGATGAATGACAGCAACATGGACACCCAGCTTACTGGGGTTTGCCATTTTCCCCGAGATGCGGGACGTATTGCGGCTTTGGTAACGCCGCCAGAAGGCGCGCAAGTACTTGAAATGAAACGGGGAGCCACCACGGCTCCCCGCAAGAAAGGCTTATCGACCTTGTAGACTGCCTAGCCTCCCGATTTAACCGCGGCTTCAGCGGCAAGAAAGCCGATTTTGGAGTGGGTCCCGTCACAAACCGACTCACGTAATTACCAAGACAGCCCTGTACATCCCGATTATTAACTGAATAGGAGACGATAAAAACCATGGCCGCAACCAACTTGGACATAGGGCTGCTTCGGCGCGCGCAACGCTTGATCCTAAAAAATCCGACGCAGTTTGATATTAACCATGACACTCTGTGGTCAATCGAGGGATGGGTAGTAACTGCTGCTGGCATTGACGCTTGTCGGCT
>DATCAX010000629.1:0-7327 GCA_036512375.1 Candidatus Angelobacter sp.
CACCGCCTAAAGTGGCCACGCCACAGAAGTTACGCGTCTCATCGGGCGTCGCCGAAGGACTAAAGACCCATGATGTGACGCCGACGTATCCCCAGATGGCCCGAATTGCCCATATTCAAGGTGACGTCATTCTGCAAGCGACCATAAGTAAGAATGGGGTCATCGAAAACCTTCGTGCCGTCCAGGGGCATCCAATTCTCATCCAGGCTGCGATGGATGCCGTGAAACAGTGGAAGTACAAACCTTACATCTTGAACGGCGAACCGGTGGAAGTGGAAACACAGATTAAGGTTCAGTTCCACATGTAAAAGCAGTTGCTCAATGAATACTGACGGCAGGCCAATGCCAGCCGTCCCGGCCCCGAGAATGAAGAAGATTCATCGCGTTCTGTAGTCGCGCTGTTCTCTAGTTCTGTCCCGCCCCGTTAAAAGGGGCAACACTCTCGGCAAAACAAGTTCTTAAAAGTTCTGAGGAGGAAAATTTAAACCCATGCTCGTAGCAAACATTGCAACTCTTACGATCGCCAAAGCGCATATGGTGGCCTTCTGGCTGCTCCAGCAGGCAGCAGCAGGAGATGACGTCCAGATCGGTTGGGATCCTATCCATTTGTGGAAACAGATGAGCTGGGTCGCCCAGGTCGTCGTGGTCGTTCTCTTTATTATGTCGGCGTGGTCCATTGGCGTCATGATTGACCGCTGGATCGCATTCAGCGCAGCCCGCAAGCAATCCCGCCAGTTCGCTCCCGTGGTTGCCGGCGCTCTGCGTGAAGGCAAACTCGATGAAGCTATCCGCGTGGCGGAACGCAACAAGAAGAGCCACCTGGCCAAAGTAGTGACCGCAGGGTTGCAGGAATTCAAGGCCCACGGCGAGTCAACGGAAATTCCCGGTGAGCAGATTGAAGCCAGTAAGCGCGCCCTGGAACGGGCCGAAGCCATTGTGCACGCCGAATTGAAACGCGGCCTCGGCGGACTGGCCACCATCGGTTCCACAGCACCGTTCGTCGGGCTGTTCGGAACGGTTATCGGAATTCTGAACGCGTTTAAGAAGATCTCTGAGCAGAAGGCCACAGGTCTGGGCGCGGTCGCCGGCGGTATCTCTGAAGCGCTGGTAACCACCGCTCTGGGATTGTTCGTCGCCATCCCGGCCGTGATGATGTTCAACTATTTCACCGGCAAAGTGGAAGCTTTTGACGTGGAAATGGACAACTCTTCCAGCGAGCTGGTTGATTATTTCCTCAAGCGGAGCAGCGCCACCACGGTGCGGCGGTAAGCCGGGAGTTGAGCAATGGCCATCAACATTCGTAACGAAGGCGCGAAAGTAAACTCCAACATCAACGTGACCCCGATGGTCGACGTGATGTTGGTGCTACTGATCATTTTTATGGTGATCACGCCTATGCTGCAGAAGGGCCAGTCAGTCGATCTGGCCAAGGCCAACAACCCCATGCCGTTGCCGGATGCGGACAAAGAAGACGCCGTGATTGTCGCAGTCATGAGAGACGGTCAGGTTTTTCTGGATACGCAGAAGGTAAAGGACCGCGTGTCCAGCAGAACGAACAAGCAGGTGTTTGTGAAAGCTGACGCGCGAGCCAAGTACAAAGGAGTGGTCGAAGTGGTAGACGATGTCCGCTCCGCCGGCGTTGACCAGGTGGGATTGTTAACCGAACAGAGACGCGACACGAACAAGCCACCGCAGCAGCAGTAAACCAGACGACAGAAGAGGATTAATTTTATGGCAATGACAACTGGCGGAGGAGGCGGTCAAACGGCTGATATCAACGTCACGCCCTTGATCGACGTTTTGCTGGTGCTCCTGATCATTTTCATGGTCATCACGCCGCTTACGCCGAAAGGACTTGAGGCGCTGGTTCCGCAGCCGCCGCCGCCGCACCAGCCGGAGACCCAGACAGACCGCACCGTGGTGGTGCAGGTGCTGCTGGATAACGGCAAGGTCAAATTGAAGATCAACCAGGAGGACGTGACGCAGGAAAACCTGCAAACCCGGCTGACTGATATCTTCAAGACGCGCGCGGAACGGGTAATGTTTGTGAAAGGCGATCCGGACGTCGAATTTCAAAACGTGGCCCAGGTGATCGACACTGCCCGGGGCACCAACGTCATCGATAGGATCGGTCTGATTACAGCAAAGATCGAAGCGGGACAGTAACTGATTTAACTCCTCAGAATTCAGAATGGGGATGGGCGGAAAACGCTCGTCCCCGTGAGTTTATCCATCCAGGGGCGAAAATTTTTCTCCACTCCGATAAGGGAGCTGCAAAGATGAATAGGACCGCACGACTCGTGACGGTGGTAGCCGTCGCAGCCGCGCTGCTGAGCACGGCGGGTTGCAACAAACTTAAGGCTCGCGATCAACTCAATAAGGGCGTTCAAGCCTTTCGCGGCGCCAATTACGAGGAAGCAATTGGGCATTTTCAGAATGCCGTTAACCTAGATAGCGACCTCAAAGTCGCCAAAATGTATCTGGCCACCGCCTATGCGCAGCAGTACGTGCCCGGCGTAGAAACGCCGGAGAACCTGCGCAATGCGCAGCTCGCCATCGACCAGTACAAGCAGGTACTCACCCAGGACCCCCATAACGTCACCAGTCTTAAGGGCATCGCCTTCCTTTACATGCAGCAGAAGAAGTTTGACGAGGCTCGGGAGTATTACAAGAAGGCCATTGAAGCCGATCCTAACGATCCGGAAACCTATTACTCGGTTGGCGTGATTGACTGGTCTGCAACTTATAAGGACGCGGCAGAGCTCAAATCGAAAGAAGGCTTGAAGGTTGATGATGAGCTGAAGGGAAAAGGCAGCCAAAAACTTTGTGACCAGATGAAATCCAAGGATGGCGTGGCGGTGGATGAAGGCATGAAAATGCTCCAGACGGCCATCGACAAGCGCCAGGATTATGACGACGCAATGGCCTACATGAACCTGATTTACAGGCGCAAAGCGAACGATATGACTTGTGAAGACGCGCAAACTCGGGCCGAGTACGTAAAGACGGCCAACGAGTGGAGTGACAAGGCCATGGCGGCGCGCAAGAAAAAAGCAGAAGAGGCCTCCAAGAAGACCAGCGGCGGAATCGTGCTGGAGCAGCCGAAATCGAAATAGCAACTCTCATTTGGGCGGCCCCTCCTGCGGGAGGGGCTTTTTATTGCTCGGCAGCGCGGACCATTCCTCGCGCAAACTCCCGCCAGCTTTGTTGTTACAATCGAAGTTTCTGCTATGTTCAAGAAAGTCCTCATTGCCAATCGCGGCGAAATCGCAGTCCGTGTTATTCGAGCATGCCGCGAAATGGGCATCGCGTCTGTAGCTGTCTTTTCTGACGTTGACCGTGCTTCTCTTCATGTGTCCAAAGCGGATGAGGCTTATCTGCTTGGGCCCGCTCCGGCTCGCGAATCGTATCTCAATGTCGCGAAAATCCTGGAAGTCGCCCAAAAATGCAAGGCCGAAGCCATCCATCCCGGCTACGGGTTTCTTTCTGAAAACGCCCAGTTTGCGCGCGCCTGCGGCGAGGCGGGAATGAAATTCATCGGTCCACCACCATCAGCGATGGAGTTGATGGGATCGAAGACACGTGCGCGCACCGCTATGCAGGCCGCAGGCGTCCCCATGGTTCCCGGATCTGCCCGCGGACTCTCTGTGACGGAAGCAGAAGCAATGGCAGCCCAGATTGGGTTTCCCGTCATGATTAAGGCGGCAGCTGGCGGCGGCGGCAAAGGAATGCGGATGGTAAACAAGGCCGCCGACCTGAAATCCAGCTTTGAAACCGCTCAGAGTGAAGCGTTGCGTTCCTTCAATGACGGCGAAATTTATCTGGAAAAATTCATTGAGAACCCCCGCCATATTGAGATCCAGGTGCTTGGTGACGAACACGGCAACGTGGTTTACCTGGGCGAGCGTGAGTGTTCAGTGCAACGCCGCCATCAAAAAGTTATTGAGGAAGCGCCCTCGGCCATTGTTGATGCCGACATGCGCCAGCGCATGGGCGCAGTTGCTGTTCAGGCCGCCAAATCGGCTGGATACACGAATGCCGGTACGGTCGAATTCCTTGTCGACGCCAAACGCAACTTTTATTTCCTGGAAATGAACACCCGGCTCCAGGTAGAGCACCCCGTCACGGAACTGGTCACCGGTCTGGACTTAGTGCATCTGCAACTACGCATCGCGGGCGGAGAAAAGCTGCCTTTTCACCAGGAAGACATTCAACTCCGCGGGCATGCCATTGAATGCCGGCTCTATGCGGAAGATCCGGAGAATAATTTCTTCCCCTCACCGGGAAAAATCACAAAGCTGCTGCGGGCATCTGGCCCGGGCGTACGTGAAGACAGTGGCGTGTACGAGGGCTGGACGGTGCCGTTGGATTATGATCCCATGCTGGCCAAGCTGATTGCCTACGCTCCTGACCGTCTTACCGCGATCGCGCGCATGAGCCGCGCCCTGGATGAATACTTTGTTGGCGGAATCAAGACTAATCTGCCATTGTTTCGGCGTATTCTGGAGCATCCGGACTTCATCAGCGCGCGCATTGATACAGGTTTCCTTGATCGCCTGCTGGCCACAACAGCCAGTCCCGCAAGCGATTGGAACGAATTGGCTGAGATTGCAGCTGTCTCCGCTGCGCTGTTTGCGGCGACGACAAAATCGACGAACGGCCAGAATGGCGGAGCCCGGCCCGACAGCGAAAAACGTGCGGCCGAGTCAGCGTGGAAGCATACCGCGCGCAGTGAGGGAGTCCGCAGCGAATGATTTATGAAGTCACCATTGTGGAAAAGGTCTATCGCGTTGAACTAACGCGGGCCGGTGAGCAATGGAAGTGCACACTGGACGGGCGCGAAATGGCTGTCAACGTCGTTTATGGCCAGAATGGCGTGCTTTCGCTCCTGCTGGGTGGCAAGTCTTATGAAGTAAAACAAGAGACGGTGGGAGCAGAGACGAATGTTGTTGTAGGCCAAGAGCGGTTCAGCGCCTTGGTGCGTGATCCGCGGTCATTCCGCAGCCGCAGCCGGACAGGCACCGCTGAACAGGGAGTCATGAAGATGAAGGCTCCCATGCCGGGCAAGGTTGTCCGCATTCTCTGTGGTGTTGGCGACCAGGTAGAGGCCGGACAAAGCTTGATCGTCATCGAGGCCATGAAGATGCAGAATGAAATGAAGGCCCCAAAGAACGGCGTAGTGAAAAAGATTAACATCACCGAAGGGGCGGCCGTCGATGCAGGCCAGGCCCTGGCAGAAGTGGAATAAATCTGGGCAACTTTCTGGAAGGGCGCGGCCGGCTTGCGCGCCGAGCCCGCTGCCATAGGTGCATCAGATCCTTCAGGGTGAGACCATGCTCCTTAGCGGTTTGGAGCGCAGCGACAGTTATTTCGTTCCCGTGTTCTTCAGGATTTGCTCTGCGTAATAATTGTGGATCTCAGCGTTGTCACGCAAAACTTCATCGTAAGCGGCGCGAAGAATCTGCTCGCGCTGGCTGCGCAACTGGTTGCGGATGAACTGTTGCACCTGCGGATCATTCAGGTCGCGCTGTCCTGCGGTTTCCTTGCCAATCAATTTGACGATCCGATACAGGAAGGGTTGATGCGTCGTCGGGTTGACCACCGTAACTACTTCGCTGAATTGGCCGGGCTTCAATTTAAGGATCGCGTCGCGGGTTGCCGGGTCAGTGTTTTTCAACTGCGATTCCGGCATTGGCCCCAGTTCACCGCCATTGCGAGCGGTGTCAGGGTCTTCTGAAAATCTTGCGGCGACGCCGGCAAAGTCTTCTCCGCTCTCCAGCCGATGATAGGCTTCATTAATCTTTTTATGAGCTTCCGCGTCATTTCTATTTTCGCCCGGCTGGCCCATGGGCTGGCTAGTGACCTGGATGTGGGCAACAAAATAGCGCGGCTCGATCAGGTTGAAATCGGTTTTATGCTGGTTGTAGTAGTTCTGCAGGTCGGAATCAGAAATGGTCACTTTTGACCCAATCTCCTTATTCAGGAGCTTGTCGATAGTGAGGTTCCGGCGACTCTCCTGCCTGTAGTCGTCCTCGGTCATTCCCAGGTCCTTCAGCTTCTTCTGGAACTCCTCTTGTGTGTAGGGCGTTTTGGCCTGGGTGAATTTGCTCTCCACCTCGTCGTCGGTGGCGACAATGCCGAGCTTCTCCGCCTTCTGGAGGTGCAACTGGATATCGATGATCTGACTGAGGATATTCAGCCGCAGGGCTTCCTCTTCCGCGGCGGTGGGCTTTTGCGGAGATCCCGCCACCCGGCCGTTATAGTTCTTGTCGAGTTCGGAACGGAAGATTTTGTAGCTGTTCACCTTGGCCATCACTTCTTTATCGGTACCGCGGCCCGGACATCCGGCCAACATCAGCACCAAAGTGAAGACCAGAAAGAGAAAAGACAGACTGCGCCGAGATTTACACGCCTGGATCAACAGTCGCCTCCATGGGCAATTCAGATAACGGTACGATAACCGAGTTCAAAGCAACTGACTAGTTTTTTGCATTCGCCGGAGCCTGCTGTACGGTATCAGCCAAGGCCCGCTCCAGGGCAGCGCGCAATTCGCTTTCCGGCACCGCGCCGGTGAATCTTTCTCCATTGATGAAAAGTGTTGGAGTAGAGTCAACGCCCAGAGTATCCCCCTCAGCCATGGACGCTCGCACGGCGGTTTCATCCTGCTTCTGGATGCAAGCCTGCAATTTGTCCGCGTCAAGCTGATGTTTTTGCACCTGTTACTTGGCGACGTTATCCAGGTTCAAGAATGCGTCCGCACGCGACTTGCCGGCCATCAGTTTCTGGTTGGCATGGATATAGTCGGCAAAATCCCAGTACGCCGGAGCATTCTGCTCGCCCAGGCAATTGCCGTCAATGGCCGCATGCATGGCCCACGGGTGAATCTCAATGAGAGGGTAGTCCTTGTAAATCACCTTGATCTTGTCGGCATAGTCCTTAAACACGTCGGAAAAGAGGGTCGAGTGCATGCGGGAACAGAAGGGACATTGAAAATCGTCGAAGTTGACGATGGTGACTTTGGCGCTGACATTTCCCTTTACCGGGCGACCCTTTACGTCGATCTTAGACATCAGATCCTGGGAAATATCGATCTTTTCAACGTGAGCCAGGGTCTTACGGTCAGTGGAAATCAAAAAATCATGATGGGTGCTATTCGTTCCGCCGGTGAAGGTAACTACCAGATCGTCGAAGCCGGACATGTTCCCCGGCTTGGGATCAGAAATGGAAATCGTGACTTGCGGAGGCACGTTGTAGCGGGAGCGAATCTCAGTGGTTATGCGGTGCGTAGTCTCCGGCGTCAGTGGGACAAGTTTTGTGGCCAGCTGGG
>DATCAX010000630.1:0-8929 GCA_036512375.1 Candidatus Angelobacter sp.
CTATGTCGTGGATACCAGGCATTTCTCGGTACTCAATTTTGATATGCTGATCAATCCAAGCGATCCCAACGAGACCTGTGCACGCCTGCATGTGCCGCCTGGAGCCCTGACCGGTTATACCAATATCAAACTGCGCGGCTACGTGACCTTTAATCAGGGCGGCACTCTGGTGTCGCAGGCGCACGACGCCTATTCAAACATCGATCCGGTCACTGACGAATATAACGGCGTTTATTGGTTGCCTTTTGGTGCCACAACCGCTCCAAATACGCTGCGGCTGGAAGTGACCGCGACTGACGCGAGCCTCAATACGGTGATCATCCTCAACGACATCGTCAATATCGATCAGATTCCGAACCCACCCGGGCAGCCCGCGCCCACGACGGCGACGACCTTTGGCGGCTTTCATTATTGGGACGATCCGACGCATCAAGAATGCGGGACAATCGAGCTTGCGCCACCGTCGACCAATATTCCGGCCTATAGCATGGATGCAACCGGGCGGCCGATTTTCCTGATGGGACCGTTTAATGTCGCAACCAATCCCAACGGTTTTAACCCTGATCCCGCATCGTTCGACCCGCAGACCTACTATACCGCTATCAGTGCCGAGGCAACATTAGGCGCGTGGTGGAATGACCATGGCTTTGACCCGACTGGTCAAGCCTTGGGCAACCCCAGCTATACCCGCGCGGGCTATCTGAATGATAATGATCTTGGCTTTGGTCGCGATATGAACTGCTTGAAGGAAAACAATGGCGCGGGGCCGAACGTGTCGTGTTACGTGACCAATTTTGGCCTGCCCGATCAGAATTCGAACAACGCCAATCTTGCTGAAGCGCATGACCCTACCAAGGCTGCGGCGACGGTCACAATGACCTATGATGCATCGGCTTCGGGCGGAACGAATGTACAGTTCTATGTCTATGGTGGCGCATCCACCGGATCAAAACTTCTGAAATATGCCGATCTTGATGGCTTTGGTCCCAAGCCTGTCCCACAGCTGTGCACCGTTTGCCATGGTGGCCGGTACAATAGCGGTGCCCAAAAAGTCCTCAACGCGCATTTTCGCGAATTTGATTTGCCATCGTTCAAATATTCAAATGGCCGCTCTTGGGACTATGGCGCCGGCTCAAGCCCAACGACCGCCGGACCGAACCTAACCAATCCTGAATTCACTAATTTCGCCCGTCTCAACCAGATTGTACGTGATGGCCCCTCGAACCAGGGGCAAAAGGACCTTATCAATGCGTGGTATCCAAGCGGTTTTGCAGGCGCACCACAACCAACGATACCGGCGCCAGGCTCCACGGCGCTAGTGAATTGGGCGAATACCAGCGGCTACTATAACGCCTATGGCAAGTCATGTCGCACCTGTCACATCGCACGTGAAAATATCGATCTGAACAGTCAGACCACCACCACAACAACCACCAGCTACGCCTTTCACGACACAGCCTTTCGCGTCTGCGGCCTGGGACGGGTTATGCCGAACGCGGTGGTGACGTTCAAGAATTTCTGGCTGCGCGATTCTGGCGGGCGGGTTGCCGCTTATGAAAGCGTAACAAATACGCCGAGCGGGACATGCAAGAATAATTGAGCGTTCCGGAGTGCTATGCACGAGACGTGAAAGAGAGCCCTGTGTGCGTGACGGTAAGCGCGTTTGCATGCACCGGGCCGCCAAGACGCAGATTGTCGCCAGAACTCAAAGAGGCCGGGCGCTAATAATGCCCCTAATGATAAGGAAACCGGAAGTTATGGACCAACGGACTGACGGCGACGCGGACCAGAAGTCGGCTTCTCGGTAGCGATCCGTTGCGGACGAAACACCATTTTTTTGCCATTGGTTCTCCTTGTCATGAGAGGTGAGAACCCGCCATTCGAGGCATGGCTACGGCTTTTTGAGTCCGAGCAGCTTTGCGAGCTGGGCGTCGAGCATCCTCACAGGAAGAAGTCTGGGCAGAGTCCAGTTCTTGAAACGCTGCGAAACGACCGCGTAGCGTGCCTTCGGTTTCGCCGTGCTGAGACTAGAACAACGCGATCAACTACCAACCCGACCAACTCAAAAATCTTTCCTGTACCTTCCATCCACGCCACACCCGCCGTTCTGGTTGCGCGTGCCGCTGACAGACCATTTTGGATTCAGCTTATATTCAACTTGAATGGCCTGGCGCTGCGTCGACGTAATGTCCGTCGCATACGTTACCAGCAGATTGCTGGTAACCCGCTGCTGGATGGCAACGCGAGCGCCAGGGTTCTGTCCGTTGTCCGTACCCAGCCCTGGGTCAATCTGCAATTGCGACACGCCCGCAAGCTTGGCAATTTTCCCGCTCACCTGGCTGCTGATGCCCGATGCCAGCAGTGATTGCGCGCCCAGCGCGCTCGTCGGGCTGGGACTCGGGTTCGCCGCCGCCGACTCCACCGTCTTCCCGCTGGCAATCAGGTTGATAATATCCACCGGCGGCAATGCAGGATCGGATTGGTAAGTTGTTTGCAGCCGCTCAATGGGACCATTCAAGCCCAGCGTGATGTTGTAGTCGTTGATCGTCGTTTTGACTTGTATGTTCAGCACCGGCTCGGTGCGCACGGGATTCATGAAATCAATTGTCCCGTGATCCACCTGGTACCGATTTCCCGCCAAAAAGAACTCGCCACCAGTCAGGTTTGTGCGGCCGAGTATGACCGGGTCAGCCGCCGTGCCCACAACGCGCAGATTGGCGTCGCCCTTTACGCTCACCTGGCTGCTCTCAAGGTTCATCTGGCTCGTGGATTGCACCGCAATGTTAAGTTTCATTCCCTGAGTGAATGACCCTGGCGTTCCACTGTCGCTGGATTCCCCACTGAACTGATTCGTAAATGTAGTGAGGTCGAAATCCGGCGTGAATGACACGCGTTCAATTCTGACTTGGCCGGCCAGTTGGGATGCCTCGGCGTTTCCCGTGAGTGCAAGGTTAGACGCCAGAATGGCGCGCACTCCTTCCGGATAGCGCAGCCGGATATTATTGGCCGTCAGGCCAAGCTGGAACTGGATCGCAGGACGGTAGGCCACGGCGCCCGTGGCGTTGATGGTGCCTCCGCCTACCTGCCCCTCAAAGCTGGCAATCTCCAGCCGCGTCTGCGTCACGTTGATCACTCCGTTGCCGCTGTCCAGCCCCACGGGAGAATCAGCCGTGTGCAGATTGGCATTTATGATTTTGATCTGGCCGTTTAAATTCGTGCCTGAACCGAAGCGCTTGGAATCAATATCAAATTGCAGTTGGCCTGCGCTTTGCAAGTCAGGAATAAATAATTGCGCTATACCAAGATCAACATTGCCCTGCACCAGGAATGACGCGGCTTTGGGAGTAGTCACAGGCACCACCGCCTGGGCATCGATGTTGGTGCCCGTGCCTCGAAGCGAAGTAGGCTGCAACGTCGCGGTTCCGTTCTGGTAATCCACGCGGATCGGCTTGGCTGCCGCCAGCTGGAATTGTTTGTAGTGCAAATCAAGGTTCGGAATTTCCAGATGCGCTTCCACGCGGTTCTTGTCCGCCAGCGGTCCGCGCACAGTCGCATGCAATTCCGTCTGGCCCGAAAGATCCGTGGCCTGCGCCGGAGCATACAGCGCAACCAGAGGCTGGAAATCGATCTTTCCGCTATCCAGATGGACATCCGCCATATACGGCGTTTCAATTCCCACCGTGCCGCGCGCCTTGATGAATGTCTTGGCCACATCCGAATCAAGGGCAATCGTCGCCACGTGGTTCTGCACCGTAGTTTGGAACTTGATGCCCTGGACTGTCTGCTTCTGCATTTGTAGCTGCGGGATCTCCAACGTTGCTTGCAGCTGCGGATCTTTCACAGTGCCTTTCCCGCTGACGTTCAGGTTCACGCCTCCCGCAATCTGCATATTCCGCGCGATCACGGTTTGCAGTTTCTCCAACCTGAAATTCTGCGCCTCCACATGCGCATCATAGCCCTCGTTCTTGGGAAAATAATTCACGTCAGCCCGAACGGTTCCGGCCAGCATTTGCACCGTCAAGTTGGCTTTGACGGTGTTCCCGTCGCCCTCGAACTTCACGCTCAGGTTCTGGATTGATTCCGTCGAAACCTTGGCTTTCGTAACTGTCAGTGTTCCCTGCCCTATTGGATTGAGTTGCGAACCGTGCAGTGCAACGTTCATCGCCAGAGTGCCGCTCACAGGGTAAGCCTTGTTCGCGAGTCGCTCCAGGTCGGCAATGGAGATCTGTGAGCCGGAGATATTCGCGGTGATTGGACTGGAAGACGTATAAGCCCATTGCTTCAGGCTGACTTGTGCGCTGAAATTGATGCGGCCTTGCGGCACGGCCTCCAGGTCGCCATTGCTCAACGTCACCTGTGACGGACTCGCCGTAAAGCCTGTGTGCAGCACCTTCCACGAGCTTCCCTTCACGCGGAAGTTGCGCGCCTCCATCTGGCCATTGATCTGCGGAGCCGTGAGCGACCCGCTTATAGTCGCGTTCACATTCGCCGTGCCATAAAGCCCCAGTGGCTGCGCTGGTTGTCCGGGAGCGGGTTTCTGCAATGCCGCAGCCAGTGTTTCAATTTCATGCAGGTCATTGGATCGCAGGGCAACCTGCAGTTGCGACTGATCACTGATCTTTCCGTTCAGGTCGATCGTGGTCTGCGCGGTGCGGATGTAACTATCAGTCAGTGCCAGTTGCTTGGTCGCCGCGGCATAGTCGGCATGGATTACGCCGTTCAGCGGTGTCCGCTGCCCTTGGCCTAAGCTGGCATTGACTGTGGCGTCGCTGTGCGCCACCAGATTGTCGAGCGTCTTGGCCCAGTGTGCGTTCGCGTCAGCATCAATGCGCCCGCTCAAGTGCGCCTGTCGCATTGATGTGTTGTGCGTGGCGGCCTGCGCCTGATCGAGTGATAAATCTTTCATCGAAGCCTGCAACTGCGCTATCGATGCGCCCGCTACATCTTTAATCGTCAGCTTGCCACTCAGCGTGCCGCCCATCACCCGGGCACGAATATCATTTACTTCGGCGTTGCCCCCTGAAAGCTGGTAGCGCGCGTAAAGGTCGCGCACCTCAGTCTGCAAGCTCGGCGTTTTCACATTCAGCCCGGAGCTGCTGACGTTACCGGCCACCGTAACCGTTTCCAGCATCGGCCGGTTCGGATCGGCCTGATACTTCATTTGCCCCGTAAGCTTAACGGTTCCTGCCGGAAGCGAGGGGTCTTTCAGAATCTTTTTGAAGTCATTGGTCACCAGCGTGGCTTCGTACCCGCCCGTGGCCTGCATGTTGGGCAGACTGTAATCATTGACCGTGGCGTTCAGAGCGACATGCGATGCACCAGCGGCAAGATCGAGCTTGTCCAGCGTGAATTGCTGCGGCGTTACGCCGAATTTTGCCTGCAGGTTGTGCTCGACCGGCGCATAGGTTCCATACACGATTCTGCCGGCGTTGTAGCCAAGGTCGCCGGAATATTTCTTCTGCGCAGGATCATAATTCGCGTTGACCGTAAAATCGTGCAGATCGGCCTCAAGCGGCGTCTTCTGGTCGTTGTAATAAATCTCGCCATGATTGAGCCGCAACTCCCGGATTGCCAGGTCAAAAACATTTGCGTTGCTGCTGGCGCTTTTCTTTTCCGGCTTGGGCAGATTGTTCTCACCTGCCTTGTTCACAGTCATGTGCGCGACCGGGTGATCAAGAATGATGTCCCGTACGTGCCATTTTTTATTTAACAATGAATCAATTGTCAGGCCCACTTGCAAATGGTCCACGACAAGAAGTGGCTGGCTGGGATCTGCTTCAGCGCCATGAACCGCTACGTTATAAAGATCCAGGCTCAGGTTGGAGAGATTTAGACGAAAGTCTTTTACCTCAAGCCTCGCGCCGGTCGATTCCCGGACACTGCTCTCTACTTTGGCCAGAATGCTGCGGCGAAAACTTTCATTGTGGTCAAGCAGTACCACCAGAGTCACCACTGTACCCATGAGCAAGACCACAATCGCGGCCAGGCTCCACAGAACAATCTTTTTCCACTTCTTCACCTTATTCACCATTTCCAGAAGCTCACCATTCGAAGCTCACCGTTTCAGAAGCTCACCTTTTTCAGAATGCCTGCCCCAGTGTTACAAAGAACTGCAATGTCTTGATTCCGGGCGGCGCATTGAGCAGATGTCCTATATCAATCCGGACTGGCCCCACCGGCGTCTTGTACCGCAAGCCGAACCCAACCGTATGCGTAAGATCAGACGCGACGTTTTTGAAGCTCACGTTGGAATAAACGTTTCCGGCGTCATAAAACACTGCCCCGCCCAGAGTCCCGCCCAGCAGCGGAGCCGATATTCCCGTCGGGAAACGCAGTTCAGAATTGAAAATCACAAGCTGCTTGCCGCCCACCGGTACCGGAATTTGTTCACCGCAATTTGGATTGTCCGCTGCACAAACCAAAACCTCGCGTTGTGGGCCGGCGCCGTTCAGGCTGAAGCCGCGGAGAGTGCTACCGCCCCCAGAAAAAAAGCTCTCGCTGATGGGAATATGATTCCCGCCAAACGCGTGCTCCATTCCCAGGCGCAGGCTGTTCGCCCAGACCAGAGACGAATCGCTGGTAAGCGATTTGTAGTAGGCCGTCTGTCCCAGAAAGCGCCCGAAACTCGTGCTCGAACCCATGAAGCTCGGGTTCATGTCCACCTGAAAGCTCTCGTAGATTCCCTTGTGCGCATCCAGTGGGTTATCGCGTGAGTCACGGATGAAGGAAGCTGAGAGGGATGACAGTCGCACGTTCTGGTCCGCCGGCAGCACCAGGTCTGGTATCACGATGTTCGAAAGGCTGGTGCGCCGGAAGTCGTAGCGGAAGATCACAGATTTTTGCCGGTCTTTATCAAGGTAGTGCTGGAACTGGAGTCCGGCTCCCCCCAGGCGCGCGGTAAAAATCGGATTCTCACTTGTGCGTTCTCCGGAAAATGTTAACGTGGAACTCCAGCCGGTGTTCCAGATCGTGGGGTTCGCCAAACTTGCAGACGCGCGTTGGTCCAGCCTTCCGCCAAACGCGGACAGCGTCAGTGTCTCCGCTCTTCCGCGAAAGTTTCTCCGTGAGTACTCAATCGACCCTTCGGGTCCCCAGAATGTTGCCTGGCTGGTGGCGAATTTCGCCGGCAGACCAACCGGCGGAAGCCCGGGCAGCGCTATCGTCCCGCTGGGAATACTGCCGCCGCGGTTGATCACCTGAAAACCAAATCCGTACGCAATAGTGTTACGCTTTGATTCATGAAGCTTCACCAGCACTTCAGCCTGCGGATCGTCGGTGATCGGCTGGCGCGTATCCACGCTGGCCCAGTCAAACACGCCTAGCGTGTACAGCTGGCTCTCGCCGCGCAGCAGCGCTGTCTCGCTCAGCGGTTTGTCTACTTTGATGTTTGCATTACGCGCGATAATTTCCGGACGCGTATGCAGCGCGCCCACTGACTGCACGCTTGCCGTATGTACCTGCGGTCCTTCGTCAACTTCATAAACCACCTGCACATGATGCGGGTCGGCTTTCGTGTGCTCCACTTTCGATTTGAACGTCGCGTTCAGAAAGCCCTTGTCAAGGTACGTGGCCATGATCTGGTCACGATCCTTCGTCAGCAATAGCGTGGAATACGGCTTCCCCGGTTCCAGATTCATCCCCTTGGGCGCAAGCTCTTGTTGCGTGAGTGCCCTGTTGCCCTCTACTTGCAATGACTCAACCACGTCACGCGCGCCTTCTTCCACCTGGAATGCCAGTTGCAGTTCATTGCTCTTGTTCACCACTTTCGGCGTAACCTTTACCTGGCTGTAGCCCGCGCCGCGATACAGGCCTTCAATATTCTTCACGCTCTTGCGCACCAGTTGTTCGCTGTATTTCCCGTGAGAAAAAGGCACCAATGGCACTCGCTTGGTGACCTGTACATGCGACTTCAAGCCTTTATCAGAAAAGTGCTGATTGCCGTGGAACTCAATTGCCTCCACTTTCCCGCGCTGCCCCTTTTCGATCTGGTACAGCACGGTCACTCCCGACCCCTGCTTCTGAATCTGGCTCTGAACTTTTGCACCGAAATAACCTTTCGCCTGAAAATAGGAGGTCAGATCCTGAGCGCCTTCGTTGACCAGATCGGCGTCCACGGCATTTTCCTGGTACATGGGAATAAGCTTTTTCTGCGTGCGCCCCCACACGTGTGCCCCGGCCAGCTTGATCTCGATCTGTGGCCCTTCGATCACGTCATACTTAATATCAGTCCGGTTGGTTTCCGCGTTGTAAAGCGTTGAAACCAGCTTCACCCGTCCTGCAAGGAAGTGCTGGTTTCCCAACTGCTGCTGGAGCAGCCCCGTTGCAGCAGTCAGTTTCTTAAGGGAGTATGGTTTGCCCGGCTTAATATAAGCGCCTTTGATTCGAGCCCTGATAGAGCGCAGGCTTCCGTTCAGCCTCTTGGTTTGCTCCTCGGACACTCCCGCAAGAATCACATCTCCGAACTTCGCATGCCGCTTTAGATTGATGTCATATTCCACGTTGACCACGCCGTGCGCCTGGTCGGTCTGCATCTTTGCTTCCACGGTGGCCAGAAAATAGCCTGTGCGATGAAAAAACTCCAGCAGGCTTGACTCAGCCTCTTCAACTTTCTCCTGGGTGAAAGGCTCCTGCTTGGAATAGTTGGCGGCCTGCAGTAGACGTGTGTAGGAAAAGGTTTTCTCTGCCCTGGTAAACGTGAAAACGCCAAAGTAGTAGGCCGGCTTCAGCACAAACACCACGTGCACTCCTTCGGCCGCCGGCGTTACCTGTACTTCCACATCTTTGAATTCTCCGGCCTTTTTGAGCGCAGCAATGGTTTCGTCGACTTTTGCCTGCGAGTAGGGCGCATTGATGGGCTGCGCGATCAAAGCCCGCAGCTTGCGTGGAATACCATCAGGCTGTCCCGCCAGTTGTACTGACGATACACGCT
>DATCAX010000631.1:0-9021 GCA_036512375.1 Candidatus Angelobacter sp.
TATGATTCTAAAGTACTTAGCTGATTCAACCCCGGGGAGCACCGGTTTAACCCCGGGGATACCCTGCTGTTTTGCAGCTTCAACGACCTCAAACCTTGCCGGATTACGCACAAATTGCGCGCCTCTACAATCACCACAATGCGATGTAAATAAACGACTTATATTAGTTTTAGCACCTGCGGTTGTCAATGGAATTGTTATGGCACTCGCCCGGCTAGGTTGCTCGTGTGCATAGGCGCCCGATGTCTCTCCGCAATCCTGGGAGAGTCTATGCACTACGAACCATCAGGCGGTCATTCTTCGTCGTATCTCTGCCTTCGCCGCAAATGTCAAAGAAGGCGAATTGATCTCGTCCTCCATGGCCATCCAGCGCCGAAGGCGCGAAAGAGGTAAGCCTGCCCTGAGGCGAGCGAAGCGAAGCCGGAAAGGCGGGTAGGTTGCAAGGCGGATTAAGCCCCGTTGGGGTTGCTGAATTTTGGATCCCATCAGTATGTTCTTCGTCGCATGTACGATTGCCTGGTGCGGTACCTCAGGGAGTAGACTCCACTGTCTTGAATAACTCATAAGACCTTCGTATCGTGTTGTGGGCGGTGGCCACCTTTCGCCGGTCTTCGTGTCCTTCTTAGTGACGCGGGTACCCGGACAAATGATAAATGCTAAATGCGAGGGCCTGTCAGCCAGCTATCCCTGACGATGCGCGAGCATCATTTGTTCCAAATTGACCACTAACGATCCTCCACCTGTCAAGGTTGTATAATTCTCGCGCTCGGCGATCAAGTCTAAAACTGTGGGGGTTTATGCGCTTTAAAGCAATCGCTGCGTTAGGCATTTTGTCTCTCTTCGCGTCAATCGTTCCGGCCTTTGGACAAGCCACAACCAAGATCGGCGTCATCACTTCTCTCACCGGCAGTCTGGCGGCTTTCGGTGAAGCGCACAAGAATGGCTATGCCATCGCTCTGGATGAGATCAACGCCAAGGGCGGCGTTCTGGGCAAGAAAATCGAACTCGATTTTTACGACGACCAGAGCAAGCCCGACCAGGCTGTTCAGGGTGTCTCCAAACTGATTGACCAGGACCAGGTTCCCGTTCTGCTGGGATCGTATTCCAGTGAGAGCACCAAGGCCATTGTGCCTGCCGTTTCGCAGCGGGAAACTCCTCTTATCATCCCCACCGCCACCGCTGATAACGTGATGGACTCCAAGTCTCCCTGGATTTTTCGCGTGTGCGCCGGCGCTAATGACTATGCTAAGGCGACCATCGCTTTTCTGAAGGCGAATGGCGCGCCAAAAAAAATGGCGATCGTTTATGAGAACACCAACTTTGGCCAGTCAAACATGAAAGCCATGACTGCCGCGGCGAAAGAAGCGGGCATTGAGCTGGTAGCGGTGGAATCCTACGAAGCCAAATCTCCGGACTACAAGGCGGTCTTGCAGCGCGTCAAACAGGCCAACCCAGATGTGATCTATTTCTGCTCCTATCTTCTTGACGCCACCACGCTCATGCGCCAGACCAGGGAAGTAGACTTGAACCCCAAGTACTACACTTCAGCCGGCACAGGATTTGCCGCCGCTGAATTTCCCACGGAAAAAGGCGCAGGCAAGAATGCCGAGTACACGTTCTCCGTTTCCCAGTGGCTGCCGGAAGCCAAATGGGCAGGCTCAAAGGAATTTGACGCCGAATATTTCAAGCGTTTCAAAACGCATCCTGCTTACCATGCCATACAGGCGTATGCTGCGTTGCGTGTTGCCGCTCAAGCCATCAATGATGCCAAGTCTCTGGAGCCGGCGAAGATTCGCGATGCCATCAAGAACATCAATATGACTTCCACTCCGTTTGGCCCCATCAGGTTTGATAACGGACAAAACCTGCATCCGGTCCTGATCACGCAAGTTCAGAGCGGGCAATATCGCGTGGTTTTTCCAGGAGATGCTGCGGAGGCCAAGCCGGTCATTCCCGCGCCATCCTGGTCCAAGCGATAAGTCAACATCGCGCGATAACCCGCGTGCAGTTCTTGCGGGAAGGAGCTAAACACGTTTGGTTCGTTTCTTACAAGCCTGTGCTGATGGTCTGTTGACCGGCGCGCTTTACGCCCTGATCGGCATGGGCCTTGCCCTTATCTTTGGCGTCATGCGCATCGTCAACTTTGCTCATGGCGCGTTCCTCATGGTGGGCATGTATGCCACGTACGTTTTCTTTGATTACTTTAAGATCAATCCGTATATCGGTTTTCTTCCCGCCGGCGTGATCATGTTTGTTTTCGGCTACCTGGTGTACATGGCGCTGATCCGGCCCATTCGCGATCGCTCACACTTCATGCAAATCCTTATGACGACCGGCATTGGCCTGATCCTCACCGATGCCGCTCAACTCATCTTCAAGGCCGATTATCGCCAGACGAATATTGACCTGATCAATCGCAGCGTGCACCTTGGCCCCTTTGGCGCTAACGCCGCTGAAGTCCTTTCTTTTGCGATTGCTGTTGCGTTTGTCGTTGGACTCCGTGCGTTCGTTGTTAGAAGCCGTACTGGCCAGGCCTTGCGTGCCATCTCGCAGAATGCAGAAATCGCGCCCCTTATGGGCATCAATCTGGTACGCATCCAGGGCATCAGCTTTGCGTTGGGAACCGCGCTTGCCGGAATCGCCGGCGGGCTTTTGCTCCCCCGACTCTATCTTTTTCCTGGCGTCGGTGAGGATTACACCACTAAGGCATTTGTGATGGTCGTGCTCGGAGGCATGGGATCCATTGAGGGAGCGGCCTTTGGCGGACTGGTGCTGGGTCTCTCGGAAAGTCTGACCAGCCTTTATCTCGGCAATCAGTGGGCCTTGATCATCGACTTCGCCTTGTTTCTCCTGGTGCTCTCATTCAAGCCCGCCGGCATCTTTGGGAGGCAGCGCGCATGAGCCTCGTGAAGAACTGGAAATTCTGGGTCTCTATCATCGTTGTGCTGCTCTGGGCCCGGATGCCTTGGTTTATCCATAACAACTACCAACTTCAGGTGCTGTTTCGCATTACGCTGTTTGCCGCCCTCGGGCTCGCCTGGAATCTGGTTGGCGGTTACGCTGGACAGCTTTCACTCGGACACGTGGCTTTCTTCGGCGTAGGAGCTTATGGGCTGGCGCTCTTCGCGCAGCTTGGCGTTCCGGTGTGGATAGCCGCATTTCTCGCAGCTCTGGTGGCCACGGCATTCGCCGCCCTGATCGGAACGATTGCTTTCCGCCTACGCGGCCCGTATTTCACGCTTGCCACCATTGCCTTTGCAGAAGTCTTGCGCCTGGCCGCCACCAATCTGAACGTCACCGGCGGAGCCATCGGTTTGACCATGCCCGGTCTATTTGTCGGCAGAACGTTCTGGCGTTCGTTCTATCTTGCCGCAGTAGCATTGGCTGTGATCTCGTTCCTGGCGAACTATTGGGCTTCGCGCTCGCGCTTTGGCTATTACCTCATGGCGATCCGTGAAGATGAAGACACAGCCGCCGCCGTAGGCATCAATACAGCGCGCTGCAAAGTGTACGCGTTGCTGATGAGCGCGTTCCTCACGGCGCTGGGCGGCGCCCTTTACGGAAGCGCGTTCCAGTTCATTGTGCCTGACAGCATTCTCACCATCGATATCTCCATTCAGATCGCCATCATCACCATGCTGGGCGGCGCTGGAACTTTGCTCGGTCCTATCGTGGGTGCGGTGCTGCTGTTGAGCGCCTCAGAGGCATTCAAGAACGTCTTCCAGGAAAGCCACCTTCTGATATACGGCGTTTTAATCGTCGTAGTGGTTCTCTTCATGCCGGAAGGTATTGTCGGCGGATTACAGCACCGGTTCCGCAAGCGAATCAAACCGCCGGAGGACGCCAAGCCGCAACCCGTATTAGGCGGAGCCTCTCAATGACGCCGATTCTTGAAATGCAAAATGTCACCAAGCGCTTTGGCGGGCTCAGGGCCGTGAAGAGCGTTTCGCTCGCGATGAACGCAGGTGAGATCCTCTTTATCATCGGGCCTAACGGCGCGGGCAAGACTACGGTCTTCAATTTGATCAGTGGATTTCTTCATCCCAATGAAGGCGTCATTCGCTTCCAGGGTAAAGACATTTCCAAAATGCCGCCAGATCGCGCGGCCCGCCTGGGTATTGGACGTACTTTTCAAATCGTGAAGCCTCTGCCCAGCCTGACCGTGCGGGAAAATGTGATGCTGGGCGCGTTCATGCACACGGGCAGCTTGCGCAATGCGGCGCAGGAGGCGGAAAAGATTCTGGACTTTCTTCAGATGTCGCACCTGAGCAAGTTTTCTGCCCGCGGTTTACCTCTGGCCGCTCTGAAACGGCTTGAAATTGCCCGCGCCCTGGCGACCAAGCCTAAGCTGATTCTTCTCGACGAAGTTGTCTCCGGGCTCACCACTAGTGAAGCGCTGGCTCTGGCGGAGCTTGTGAAGCGTTTGCCGGAATGGGGCGTAAGTGTGGTGGGTGGCGTGGAACACGTGATGCAGGTGGTAATGAAGATTGCCCACCGCGTGATTGTTCTGGATTACGGCGCCAAGATCGCCGAAGGTGTTCCCGCGCAAGTAGTGAAGCTGCCTGAGGTGATCGAAGCTTATCTCGGACCAAAATATAAGGAGCTGACCCAGTGAACGCGCCCACAAGCTCTCTCCATCCGACCGCAGGCGCGCCCTTGCTGGAAGTTGGCAACATAACGGCCTACTACGGTGATTTGCAGGCGCTTTTCGATATCTCGCTCCAGGTGAATGCCGGCGAGATCGTTACGCTCATCGGCGCGAACGGAGCAGGGAAGACGACGATCCTGCGCGTCATTTCTGGCATGAAGCATCCGGGCAGTGGTTCAGTTCGTTTTGCCGGGCAGGATGTCTCGCGCGTTCCCGCGCATGACATGGTGGCGCGCGGCGTGAGTCACGTGCCTGAAGGCCGCCAGGTTTTTCCCTTCATGACGGTGAAAGAAAATCTTTCCCTCGGCGCGTTTACTCCGCGGGCGCGTGGAAATGTAAAACAGCTCATGGCGGAACAACTCGTGCTGTTCCCACGGCTGGAGGAAAGGCTCAACCAGTTGGCGGGGACTCTTTCCGGCGGCGAGCAGCAGATGGTGGCGATTGCGCGCGGACTCATGGCGCAACCCAAACTGCTTCTTCTTGACGAACCTTCTCTCGGACTGGCGCCCAAAATTGTCGAAGAAGTGTTCGAAAAAATACAGGAAGTCCGGCGTACCGGCATTACCATGCTCATCGTGGAGCAAAATGTGGTCAGCGCCCTGAGCATCTCCGACCGCGGCTACGTGGTCCAAAACGGGGCTGTGTTGCTGGCCGATGCGGCAAAAAATCTTCTCAGCAATGAAATGGTCCGGGCAGCGTATCTGGGTCTTTAATTGAACTTGTGGTACGCCTATCCAAGCTGATCTTTCAGGTTTGACCATGCTTGTTTTATCTCTTCACGTAATTCCGTCATTAGTTGCTCGGCCGTTGTTTCGCGCAACATGCCCACTCCCTGGCCCGCCCACAATGAGAGCAGGCCCGCCTGCCTCGCGGTCGCGGCAGCGCGACGCATTGGCTGAGTCAACGCATTCTGCCACGGATAAGGAAGGTGGTCGAGCCCTGAGGCATTCCATTTCTCTATGAATTCATTGCGCAGCCCGCGGGCCACGCGTCCGGAGAACGCGCGCGTGAGGGTTGTCTGGTCTTCGCGGCCATGCGTCAGCGCCTCTCGATACACGGCACTGGTTCCAGCTTCTTGGCAGGCCAGAAACGCCGTGCCCATCTGTACCGCGCTGGCGCCAAGTGCCAGTGCCGCGACGAGGCCGCGCCCGTCCATGATGCCGCCGGAAGCAATCACCGGAATGCGTAGTGCATCCACCACCTGCGGCACCAGCGCCACGGTGCCGATCAGCGCCGCCTCAGCCGGGACGGCGAACGTGCCGCGATGCGCCCCCGCCTCGCTGCCCTGTGCGATTACCGCATCCACGCCTGCCTGCTGGAGTTGTTTGGCCTCTTCTACGGTCGTAGCTGTGCCAATCAGATATGTCCCCTGCGTTTTGAGCCGATCCGTAGCCTTCGGCGGCAACAGCCCGAAGGTGAAGCTCACGATGGGCGGAGCTGCTTTCGAGACAGCATCCAGTTGTTCGTCGAAGTTTTCGATTGGCTTTTGCGGAAGTTCAGGCGCTTTCAGGCCAAGCCGCTCGTGATAGGGCCGCAAAAAATCGGCTACGGCCTTTATGCCGTCGTTGAGCGGCAACTGTGCCTGCGGGGAAAAAAGATTAACCGCAAACGGCCGCGCCGTAAGTTCCCGGACCCTGGCAATATCTTGTTGAATGCGCTCGGCACTCGAATACGCCGCGGCCAGAGATCCTAATCCGCCCGCATTGGAAACAGCCACTACAAGTTCAGGTGTCGACGGGCCGCCACCCATCGGCGCCAGCACCACTGGAATGCTGAGCCCGTGTTTCCGACAGAAATCGTTCATGCCCGTTAGGTCCCCTGCGATCAGACTCGCGTGCTCAGCCTATCGCTTTGAACTGCTCGTCGATCTCCACCTGAAGTCCGGCCACCAGCCGGTTGTTGGAATTCGCCAGACCAACAACGCCCAGCATTTCATTGAACATCGCCTCAGTCATGCCTTTTTTGCGCGCGGCGGCAGTGTGCGCGGCGATGCAATAATCGCACTGGTTGCTCACGCTTACCGCCACATACAGTAGTTCTTTTACCAGCGGATCAAGTGTGCCTGCCGCCATGATCTCTTTGGTATCTTCCCACGTGCGCTTCAGCCGGAGAGGATCATGGGCCAGCGCTTTCCAGAAGTTGGTGACCTTGTCAGTCTTGCGCGTGGCCATGATGTCGTCGTAGACCGCTCGCACTTCCGGGCTGGCCTTTTCGTATTCGATGAATCCCAGGGTCGACATGGATCTCCTCAATGCAGTGCGCAAATTCAACGTCGGCGCTACGTTTCTATTTTTATGGCGCAAGCAGAATCTTGCCTGTTGTCTTTCTGCCTTCAAGGTCGCGATGCGCCTGCTGCACTTCTTCTAATTTGTACGTCTTGGAAATGCGTAATTTCAATTTGCCCGCGCCAATCATAGCGAATACATCGCCCGCTCGCTGCTGCAACTCGTCGCGGCTGGTGACGTAATGAATCAGGCTGGGTCGCGTCAGAGTGAGTGACCCCTTTGCCATCAACTGCTTGATGGGATCCACAGGCTGCACCGGCCCGCTGGAAGCACCAAACAGAATCATGTGTCCACGGGGGCGCAGCACATTGAGTCCCTTTTCGAACGTCGTCTGGCCAACTCCGTCATAAACCACATGCACGCCCTTGCCGTCGGTCAGGCGCTTGGTCTCTGCTTCAAAGTCATGGCTCGCGTAAAGGATAACTTCGTCGGCGCCGGCATCGCGTGCCAGCTTGGCTTTTTCTTCCGATCCAGCCGTGCCAATCACGCGCGCGCCAATGTTTTTGGCCATCTGCACCAGAAGTAGACCCACGCCACCCGCGGCAGCATGAATCAGGGCAGTATCGCCCTTCTTAAGTTGATAGGTCGTATGGCTCAGGTAATGCGCGGTCATTCCTTGTAGCATCGCCGCAGCCGCCTGCTGATCAGTAATCTTGTTCGGAACATGAACCAGGCGTTCAGCGGGAACCGCCGCATATTCCGCGTACGTGCCAACCACGTTGCTATAGGCAACGCGATCGCCTGCCTTGACAGACTTCACGTCGCTGCCCACTTCCGTCACCGTGCCAGCAGCTTCCTGGCCGTCAGTGAACGGCAGCGTGGCGGGATACCGTCCCTCGCGGAAGTAAACATCAATAAAGTTAACGCCCGAGGCGGTAATTTTCACCACGGCTTCGTTCGCTTTTGGTTTAGGCACCGGAAGATCGACCAGCGTCAGCACTTCAGGCCCGCCGGTTTTTTGTACTTGAATCGCTCTCATGGAAATCCTGGATGCGCCGCGTATAAGTGTGGTCGCAGATAGTGAATCGCATGTAAGAAAAAATCGCAGAACGGCGCGATGTCTGTTAGAAGCTGAAAGACTCTTCTTCTGCGATCATCATGACCGGCGGCCCCCCGGAGGAAATCTGCACTGCGTGCCCAATCGTCTGCTTGCCGCCTTCCGACGAGGCACAGGTTTGCAGAGCTTCCATGGAAGGGAAGTAGACCTCGGCAATGCGATAAAAGGGAGCAGTTCCTTGCGGCGATCCAACCACTTTGGTCGCCACCAGCTTGGTTTTGCCTGCTAGTTTCTCGACTGCCATCGGCACGTGTTCGTTTTGATATACCTTTTCAAACGCATCAATATCCTTGGGACGGGGATACATCACGATCAGCTTAACTCCAGCCATTGGGAGCTCCTAAAAAGTGCATTTAACAGCGTCATTGGAATTGTAATTCTAAAAGGCGTTTTGTGTGGACTGAAGGCGGCAGCGCAGTAAGCGCTGAGAAAAAATCATTTGCAATCGTCTCTTAAAGGAGTTGCCATTTTATTTTTTCTTCGGTTTCATCATCTGCCACTGTTCTTCCGTTAACAGATCGCCCATATGAGCAAACTCGCTTGCGCCTTTCAGCCACTCGCCTCCGTCCATGACGATCTGTTCACCATTGATGTAGCCGGAGTAATCGCTCACCAGGAACGCTGCCAGGTCGGCCAGTTCCTGATGCGTGCCAAAACGTTTCAGCGGATTCCGTTTCTTGGCCATTTCTTCCAGTGATTTCGCCGGCATTAGCCGGGAGAATGCTCCTTCCGTCGGTATGGGGCCGGGCGCGATGGCGTTGAACCGGATGCCGCGCTTGCCCCATTCCACCGCCAGGCTGCGCGTCATGTTCAGCACCCCGGCCTTGGCCATTGCTGACGGTACCACGTACGGCGATCCGCTCTCCGCATAGGTTGTGGTGATGTTCAGGACGGTGGCTTTGTGGCCTTCCTTCAGCCATCGCTTGCCGCACGCCATCGTCACGTGGAGAGTTCCCATGAGCACAATACCGATCACGGCTTCAAAGGCGCCAATCGAAAGCTCTTCTGTACGGCAGATGAAGTTACCGGCG
>DATCAX010000632.1:0-6996 GCA_036512375.1 Candidatus Angelobacter sp.
TGCATCAGGGCAATTTCGAAACAACCGTGCAGCTTAAATTGGCGAAAGAGTGGAAGCCCGAGGATTTGCACGCCGTGATCTTCGTTCAGCAAGGGAACAGCGGAAAGATTGAGGGCGCTGCTTCAGTTGCCTTGGCGGACCAGCGCCGCTGATGTCCGGTTGAGCTTGCTCAACTCTTCTATGAACAAATGATTGTTGGGGAACTGCTGATGAAGGTCCTCCAGCCGCTTGCGAGCGTCGACGGAGTTATTGCGCCGGACATCTTCAAAAGCCACCAGGATGCGGGCAAAAGGCGCCAGGTAACGGGCGTGGTCGGCAGCCAGGGAAAGTTCCTTGATGCCTTCCTGCTCGTCGCCTTTATATCCGCCCATGCGGAGCACCCACCGTACCGGAGCCGATCTGCGCCCAATAACGTATTTGCCCAGCCCAGTTGCCACGTAAGCATCGTAAGAGTCGGGCGCGACTGCCAAGAGCCTCTCTCCATAATTAGTTGCGGCTTTGATATAAGAAAGCGCCTTGAGATCTTTCTTGGTGAACAGGCCTGTGTCATCGCCGCGAAGGCCATTGGTGAGCGCGAGCGCCAGCAGGGCGCGCGGATCATTCTGATTGCGGCCTAAACGGTCCTGCGCCAGACTTTCGGCGCGATCCAGGGCCGCATCAAAGGTCTTGCGATTGGCAGCGTCCCATGCGAAGGCTTCGCGGGCATTGAAGTTATCGTCAGTGGCAAAGATTTCGCTGCGAAGAATGTGCAACCGGTCGAGTTCGCGGAAGAAAACAACCCAGGCCTGCGCTACATAAGGCAAGGGATCATTCTGGGCAACGGCCTTGGCCTCATCTGCCGCTTTGAAAGCTTCCTGAAATTTCAGGTCATACATCGCATGATAAGACTGGGCCAGTTTGTCCTCAACCGATGGCGCTTTGGAGGCCACCTGCTGGACTTGCGCCGACGCGCCTGAAATGAGCGCCAACATGGCTATGGTCAACAAGGCAGCGGTTTTCATGTGATTTCTGAGGTGCAAGAAGGCTCTCCAAAGTTCTTTCAGGGTATCGGCATGCTAGCAGGTCAGATCAGCTTTGCCGATGTACGAAAGGGTATTGTCCCCTGCAGGTGCACCAACAAATGCACCTTTTCAGGGAGCAATGTTCGGCCCAAAACTTCAATAGTGCCGATGCGGGCTTCCTGGGGGCTGCGGCGGGCCAAGCGCCAGCGTCAGCAGCGTAATGAAGGGTGTTGCACTGGGTGCGTTGCCCTGTGGCAAAGAATGATTTTGGAACATCAATCGGCCTCGGAGTAAATTGGTTGGCAATGAGAGTTCTCACTTGCGATGGATTGCGCCAAATTGGACACGATGCTGTGCATCGGACTGACACATCAGCATCGGTCCTGATTCAGCGCGCGGGCTACGCCGTGGCCCAGTTTTGTCTCGCCCACTTCAAGTTCCGCTCTGTCTGCGTAGTTTGCGGCGCGGGCGGTAACGGCGCCGATGGGTTGATGGCCGCGCAGGTACTATCCGGAATCGCAGAACAAGTCTCAACCATTATTCTGGCTAAGGATGCGAGCACGCTTTCACCCGAAATCGTAGCCATCTGCGACAACCTTGCAACTGGACCGATGTGGGTTTCCGATGAAGCTGGTTTTCAGGAGGAAGCGATCCAGCAAGCACTGGAAGCAGACCTGATCATCGATGCCGTTACGGGGACCGGATTTAAGCCTCCGCTAGAAGGAACCGCCAGGAAAGCAGTGGAGGCGATCAATCAGGCTTCAGGAATTGTGGTCTCAGTCGGCGTGCCTTCGGGAGTTGAGCCGGACAGTAACGTCGCGGTGCATGAGGGCAGCAGCGAAATGGTGTTTGCACACGGTGTGATTACTTTCATCGCGCCCAACCCAGCTCATGTTTTTGGGAAACTCACGGCCGGTCCGATTGCGGTAAGCGAACTGGGCGCCCAGCCAAGCCTGGTTTCGCACGAGACTGGCTTGAGCGTTGTGACCGCGCAGGAAGTCCGGATTACATTTCCGCCGCGGCCCGATGAAGCGCACAAAGGAGACTTCGGCCACGTTCTGGTGATTGGGGGCGCTCTGGATAAAGCTGGCGGTGCAGGGTTGGCGGGGATCGCGGCGTTAAGAACCGGCGCCGGGCTGGTCACGATTGCTTGTCCCCGGTCAGCGCAGCCGACCATCACCGGATTTGCACCTGAGCTGATGACCGAAGGACTGCCGGAGACCGAAACCGGCGCAATCTCTCTTTCGGCCCGAGACAAGATAGTGCAGCTGCTGGCCCAGGCAGATGCTGTTGTGCTTGGGCGGGATACTCCTGGTGACGGCGAAACAGTAGAGTTTACGCAGTGGCTGATCGGCAATTGTGCAGTGCCGATGGTGCTCCACGGTATTGGGCTGCCTGATATTTCTGCAAATCGCGTGGAGAAATCCAAGGACGAGCGATTGAGAGTGATTGTTCTGGATGTGGAAGAAGCGGCTGCTCTTCTCAGCATCCAGGTCGATGAGCTTCAAAGCGATAGAGTCGATACGGCGCGCCGTATCGCCAGGCAGACGAATTCCTGCGTCGTGTTGCAAGGGCTAAGGACGATCGTCGCTGGATCGTCAGGTGAAACGTGGATCAGCATGACGGGAAACTCTGCGCTGGCGAAAAACGGCTCTGATGACGCACTCTGCGGGATCATCGCTGCGGCGCTGGCCCGGCATTCTTCAGAGAGGTCTGCGTTTCTGCGCGAACTGGATGTTGCGTCCGCCGTATATCTACACGGCCTTGCCGGCGATCTGGCCCGCGACCTATTCCATGAAAACACGCTGCTGGCAACCGACCTGCTGGAAACTCTCAGTGATGCGTTTCGCGATTGTGAACTCCAGTCCGACCGCGGGCTTTTTTATCTGCGCAGGTAGCTGGAACTTGGCGAGGTTGTACGAGCTCGCAGTTTGCGCGGACCCGGAGCGGAGTGCGATGCCAGCAATGTTTCCCGATCGACAATGCGGCTCAATTTCATTTTGATAAAACTGTCGATGCTTCGCAGTTCCATGACAAAGCCTTCCATGCCAAAGGCGACAAACGGGGTGAGATCGAAGGGAAGAGGCGATTGCCAGCAGCGGTGCAGCATGCTGTGATACTTGATGTCGTTCAGGTAGAAGTAATCTGAGAGGGCGTAGAAGCCACCATGCACGTTGTATCCCCGCTGAAGCAGGATTGCAGCGGTCAGAAGCCGCGACACTCTTCCGTTGCCGTCGCTAAAGGGATGGATGGTGACGAGAAAGAAGTGCGCTATCAGCGCCTGGATCACGGGATGCAAGATGCGCAAGCGTTCACTCGTCATGAAGCGGACGTATTCGTCCATCAGTCGCGGCAGCCGGTCTACCGGAGCCCCGATGTGCAGGCCACCAACTTCTCGACGTCCGACCTGGACCGGCAGGCTGCGCAGAGTGCCGGGAGCATGCTCTCCCGCGGCTCCGTCGGCCACCATCGCGTGCATGGTGAGCAGGTCAGCCAGTGTCAGCGGTGGCGTTCCCGCCGTAAAACGCTGCTTGACCCAGGCTCGAGCGTTGGCCGCATTTCTCACGCGCAACTGTAGTTTCTCATCCGCGAGTTCAGGCATACCTTGCTCTGGGGAATGCTCTCGCCACTGCGGTGGAAGCACACGTGTAAGCGCCGCATGCTTGTGTGCTTCAATCGCCAGTACGTGGGGCGCCAGCCGCTGAAGATCGAGCCGATAATCGAATTCAAATTGTAGCCAATCCATCCCGACTCACGCGCAATTTTAAGCGTTTCTTGCCTGATCTATTAATTCGGACGAGCAGTTCCGCCCCCGACATCAGCTGCCTTGGTGTTTGCGTTCCGCGCTGCTCCTATCTGCCTGTTGTGCGCTGAAGTTTGCGAAACCAGGTAACCAATGAGGAAATTTGCATCATCATCAGCAACGCGGAGGTTAGGCATAGTGACGTGGCCATATTTCTCAGCCAGAGCCATTGTGATTGGATCCTTCTCGGCCAGCAATTGCTCCGGATTCTGGATCTTGCGCATCAGCCAGTCGCGATTACGAGTGTCCGTCACGCCCGCCAGGTCCGGACCTATCTTGTCGCCCTGGCCCACGGTGTGACAGGCCCCGCATTTCTTGGTGAACAAATATTGCCCGGGATCAAGATGAATGGCGGCCGACTCGGTGTTCTCCTTCCCCTGGGGAGGCTTGATGTTCCGGAAGCTGTCCAGGAAGTCGCCAATCATCTGAGAAAGAAACCGCGGATTATCCAGCGCCGAGTTGCGCATCCACTGGCCCAGGGGCTCGTTCCCCAGCAGCAGGTGCGGGGTATGGCCGTCCTTGGTGAGCGCAGGATCGGAATACAGACCCAGCTTCTTGCTCAAAAAATCGATGTCTTCTTTTTTTCCGGTCAGGAATGTCCAACCCGGGCCGGCATGAAACTTCTTTGCGTAAGCCTTCAACACCTCGGGCGTGTCATTCGTCGGGTCAATTGTGATGGAGTAAAAAAAGATGTCTTTCCCCACCCGGTCTCCCAGAATCTTCTGCACCTGCGCCAGCCGTGCCGTCTCCAGTGGGCACGAGTACACGCAAGAGGTAAAGATCAGGTCAATGGCCACAATCTTGCCTTTGATCAGGTCGTCATAAAAGTGGACAGTCTTGCCATCCTGCGTTGTCAGTTCGACGTTAGGAAAATAATTTGCGCCCCAGCGGCTGTCTGCCGAGACAGGACGGCTGAACAGAAATGCCAGCGCACATGCCAACAACAATGAAATCCCAATGAATCGCATCCCGCTTTTCCTTTGCATGATCTACTCCCATTGCTACCCGTAAAGCTCGAGTTCGAAGCGGCGGGCTCTCTCCGTCGCAAAAGAGAGCATTAGAAAAGAGCCCGCTGTCCGAACTTTCCGTAAGCTAAGCCGCTCCAGCGCCCGCTGCCATAGCAAGCGCTGGTTGCGGGCTAAAACGCGTTGGTTAGAATCTCGTCCGGCGCCTGGAACGTGACTCCTGTCGGTTTGGGAATCGGCGTCGGCAGCGGGTTCAGGAACACGCCTCCGGCGGAATTGATCTCCCAGCGCAACAGCATTGCGTTGTCCTCATGCATGGTGTTGTGGCAGTGCTCCATGAACATGCCGCCCCAGTCGCGGAACTGCATGGTGAGGGTCACGCTGCCGTTCACTTTCAATCGGTAGACATCCTTGCGGCCTCTCTCCGCCTGCGGAACATTGCTGAGACTGCCGTTCCGGGCGAGGATCTGGCCTTCTTCAAAGTGGATGTGGATGGGGTGGTCCCAATCAAAGCCTCCTTGCAGCGTCCAGATCTCACGGGTACCAAACTTCGGCGCCGCAGATATCCGGCCAAAGTCGGCCTTGAGCGCTGATCCCCCTGAGCGTCTACTGCTGCCACCTGTGTTATCCGTGGCGATTCCCCAATTGCCGCCGCCGGTGTACGACGTGACAGGATCATTGTTGTTTTGGCTGGCGCGATCATCGAAGGTAAACAGGCGCTGCCGCGTGACCGGGATCGCAGAAAGGTCAGGATTGGGAATCAGGGTGATGGGCGTGTTCGGGCAGATGCTCTGGTCCGGCACAACAGGATTACGCACGACCTGGAAGCGCAGGCACGCGCCCACAGCTGGATCGCTGGATTGCCCGGAGAGAGCGCCCGATACGGTGAGTATCTGGCCCGGCCCTCTGCCGTTCTGGTGTTCCTGCAGGTTCACCAGGTCCACGGTTTGCCCAATGGTGTAGCGGGAGAAATCAATCACGATGTCATACCGCTCGGCAATGCCTTGCTGATCAAGCTGGTGCAGTGGCACGGTTAGCGGAAGCAGGTTACCGTCATTGGCAATCTGAACCATGACTGAGCTGTCACTGAGCGCAAATACGAAGAAGCGTGAGACGCTGGCATTCAGCAAGCGGAAGCGGTATTTTCGCCGTTCCACCTGAAAAAACGGTTTGTAAGCCAGGTTCACCGTCATCCGGTCGCCGAGGAAGCCATCGAACTGGAAGATATCCATATTGAGCTGGCCGTTGGCATCCCAGGCTTTGTCGGCAAAGATGAGGTTGACGTCATAGTCCAGGTTGCCCCAGTCCAGCGTGGTACCGCTGGGCAGGCGCAGGTTTACGCCGTCATTAATGGCTTCATTCCCTCGGTCCAGCGCACTGTAGATGTTGAACATCCCGGCATCACCCTTGTAGACGTTTTGCGCCGTGAAGCTGAACATGTGATCGTGGAACCAGTGCGTGCTCATGGTTTCATGCCAGTCGCCGGGTACTTTGTTGATCCCACCGCTGCCGTTGGGACTGCCTGCCCGCGGATCAGTGGCTGTGGCGTTGATGGTAGTAAATCCCGCCAGAACGATCGGGTAGTGATAGTCATAGAACTGGTTAGGGAAGAAATAGGCCCCGGTGAAGCCGTCGTTTTCCGCGCCGTGGTGCCCGTTATGCTCGTGCGTGGAAAGCGTATTCCTTCCGAAGCCGTTGTTCTGCGTCACGTCAGCCGGTAAGCGGTTGTGGTGACGGAACAAAATTGGTTCTCCATAACGCCCCAGCATCAGCTTGGGGGGAATGGTCCCGTTGAAGGTCCATACCGAATTGGGCTGCTGCGTGGGCATGCTGGGATGGAACTTCAGCGGAATGGGCGTGGCCGGATTGATGCCGGAATTCAGGCTCGACGGGACCTGGGGATTGTAAGTGGTGTTGGTAGTCGCGGGCGAGGTTGATGCGTCAATCCCGATCACGGGCGGATTCTGGGTAAAGCGCTGGTGTCCCCAGATGGCTCCCGGAGGACGTCCTTCAATCGGCCCGGTCAGGCCGGTTTGTCCGCCTACCAGCTTAGGATCAAGCGGCTGCTGTGTCTGGTTGGCCTGCGCCTGCGGCGCGGGGCTCAACGATGCTACCGGGTTCCGCTGGAAGACATCGAAGCGGGGCATCGGCTGGGTGAAAGGCGAGACGCCGAATAGCGGACTGCTGGGCAAGCCCGTGGGGATTCCACTGCCGCCTCCAAAGCTGA
>DATCAX010000633.1:0-4662 GCA_036512375.1 Candidatus Angelobacter sp.
ATGTCAATGAGAATTGCCACCCCGCATCCCATGCTGTCCAATAGTGCCACGCTGCTCAATAGGCTCTTGCGCTAGAGTCTTATGCGTTCTACTGTTGCCTTTAGAATGACTGTACGCATCCTCTTTTTTATTGTCTCGTTACTGGTCGTTGCGCCCCTCTCCCACCCCGCAACGTCGAAGGACTTGTCTGCGCTCGAGCGAGGCGAAACACTTGGCTCACTGCGCGTCGCTAATCTCTATGCCGATTCCCACGGAAACATCGTCGCGGCTAAGTTCCGGGACATTCGGTCGGGTGCCCCGGTCTATCTGCTCCAGATCGAAACCGTACCCCAAGCATTCATGTGGGTTAACACTCCCCCGGACTCGAACGCTGGCGTCGCTCATGCGTTGGAGCATTTGCTCGCCGGCAAGGGGACCAAAGGGCGTTATGCCAACCTTTTGAGTGAGATGAGTCTCAGCCGTAGTGCAGCAGCGACTACCGACGACTTCAATTTTTATAGTTTCGCGTCCGGATCGGGCGTGGATGGATTTTATCAAGAATTTCGCGCGTGGCTGGATGCTATTTATAGACCGGATTTTACCGATCTTGAAGCGGAGAGAGAGTTCTATCACTTTGGGATCGCGTACGATCCCGCCACGAAAAAACGCGAGTTGGTGGAAAAGGGTTCCGTTTACGATGAAATGCAGACAGGACAAGCAATTTATGACTTTTATTTCGCTTTAAACAAGCTTGCTTTTGGCAAGAACAGCCCATTTGGGTTTTACAACAGCGGAGTGCCCGATGAAATGAGGCATGTGTTTCCGACCGATATCAGGCGCTTTCACCAAGAACACTATCGCCTTCGCCCATCGACTGGATTTATCTTTGCGCTCAATTCCAAAGAAGATCCATTTAAGTTTTTGAGAGGCGTATCGCAGGAGCTCAACCGATTTGAGGATTCTCGTCCGCAACAGGGAATTCCTGATGAGGTACCCAACCGCGGCGTCCTCCTGAGCTGTCCCCGGAGGACCTGGGCAAGATTCAACGACGGTTGTCAGCAACGGACGCGCGGCGACGCAACATAAATCCGCGCATCGTGACCATTGTGATCGACGGTGTGGAGCACGCGCAGCTCGATTTCACACAGAAGAGACAGCATCAGATTGAGATTGAGTCCGGCGCTAGTCTCATCGAAATACGAGCAGAGGACGACCGTGGCGACCTTATTCTAGCCACCCACTTCCTCACTTACGCGAACAATACGTTCGAATTCTCGAGAGACACGGCCGTACTCAGCAAGGGCAAACTGAAATTCGAGGTCACACCCATTGCAAACACAGCGGACGGGCCGCCGCGCGCCATGCTGAGTCTGAAGTATCATCCAATATTTCAATTGACTCGGCCCTTAATGGTCTGGCGCGACTTCCGGGACTCTCGGCCGACGATTCGTTCGTACGCATTCGCCGCAGTAGCGATGGCGATCATTGGCTGTGGGGTCGCGAGCTTATTCTACGCGCACAAGATCAAGGTGCTCGAGCGAGAACTGCAGCAGGCTCATCGCAATCAACAGCAGCTGGCCCCGACAGCAGCTCGCGCGATTATTTCTTATACACTGACCCGTGATGACCAGAGGGTCCGCGGCACTGAGACCGCCGGCATCCCCGAAATTTCATTGCTTCATTCCCCCGCAGTTAGCTTGGAGCTTCCCCTTCCCCCGACAGCGGAAGCCCGCAGCTACAACGCCGAAGTGAAAACATTCACCGGTGATCAAACGCTGATGACCCAAAACTTTCTTCAGGCCATGCGGACAGACGAGGGTCCGGTCGTGGCAATTGTGCTTCCTGCCGATCTGTTAAAAGCTGATACCTACTACACAGTGCATCTGCATTCATCCGACAGGATTGATCATTTCACATTCAAAGTAGTTGCCACTCAATAGTCACCAAGAAGACCAGCCGCGACTGGGTGTGGGCGTCCCCGGCAGGAACGAATACTGCGCGGAGGTCCCGATCAACCGACCCATGGTGTCATAGGCAAAGCCGTAGCTGCCCGTAGGGTCGGTTACTTGTTTGATCTTGCCCGCCAGCTCATAGACTGCGTATTCCTGAACAAAGCGATCATGATTCCTGGATGATCGCGATCACCATTCCTGCCTGATTCCGATCACCGTTCCTGAGCGAAAGCGGTCACTATTCCTTGGGCAAGCCGATCAGTTGATCGGGTGTATCAGGAAAGGTGATCGGGATGGCCCGGAACGGGGCTTACATCTTGGCTTTTATCCAGATTGCGAAGGCGCGGTCAAAGAAAGCTGTACCGATCTGATAGACCTGTTCGGATGTCATGTCGAGTTCCTGGGCGATCTCGTCGAAGCTCATGCCCTCATCAAGGCAACGAAGGATATCAGCTTCATGGCCGCTCACTTCCATGAAGCAATTGTATTGGGAATGAAGTGTTGTGAGCGTGGCAGTATTGGACGCGTGTAGGATTCCGCCATTCTAGGAGTGACAATCCCCGCTCCGAACGCGGCCCAATGCTTGCTCCGTGCCTTCTAAGAAACTCATTCCAACAGTGCGATCCCAAGACGGTAAGTTTAGTGAGCCTCCGCACAGGATCCACTGGAAAATCCCTGCTGTTAAAGGCCTTGAGTGGCTCGTATGTTCCCACATCCACGTCACCGACTCGCATGTCAGCTCCGTTCCAGCGCTTCATGGCTTATCAGGCGAAGCGGCTGGGGTTAACCCAGGCTCCTGAAACGTCATCGAGTGCTAGAACGCTGCAGGCTAATTAGAGTCACGCTAAGTTCACAGTGCGTCAGGCTGTAATATCCCTCAGCAGTTTTTCAACTTTTTGTGGGTCAGAGACGTCATTTGGAGAGACCACGTCGATACATGTCGCCTGTGGCGACATGCTCACACGTAAGAAACCTTTGTCGCAAGTTAAGAAGCGCCTCTGTCCTGGAGTTCTACGCCGTCGCCGGCAGGATGAGTTCAGCAGCGCGAACGCTCCGGCGCGACCTGTGGCTGGGGACAGTCGTGAGGTCATTTTTCGGGCTGGCCTTTCGTTTCGGAAATTTTCCAACCCATTCCTTCGGCTCCGGGGTACAGTAAGCCCGGCCAGTTTCACATGCCAGAAAACTGAACTCGGGGGATTTCAGTGAAAAAGTGTTGGATGATCGCCACGATTGCCGTGGCAGCTCTGTGCTGTGGGTGCTCTACAAAGCGGACTGTGGGCATCATGTCTGACAAGTGGGAAGCCGGGCAGCATCAAGACTGCATCTTCAAGGCAGATCAGCTCTATTGCATACCCCCTGGGGTGGACGCGATAGGAATCCGTTTTGCAAGCCAAAACCAAAGATGGAAAGCGGTTCCGAGGCGCACGATGCTGTTTTCAAACTCGGTGGAAATAATCCATGTCTTTGAACGCAAACGGAGCGAGGCTCGGAACGATAGAAACGCTGACACGGGAACCTATGCAGCGAAATTTTCGGAACGGCCCACCAAATACTCGATATGGGACTGCTTTAAGACGGGTGTGGGTTCACCCGGAATTTCCTGTGCGCTCTCGGTAAAGCCATCTGAAAAGGCGATGCCATTCTTTACCCGAAAGGAAGAGGAGGCGCAGATGGACGACGTGCTGAAGGCGATGAACATGGACGGGTTGCAAGCGAAGTGCGGGAAGCCTACCTCTGAAACGTCCGATGGCATTTCGCGCTCGTTGATTTACACACCGGATTCAGGAACGCCGATTGCTTTTAGATTTGCGACCTACGGGAACGCGTTCCTTCTGGACAGCGCCCAGAGCCAGGAAAAGAAGGCACCCAATGATCCGCTAAAGATTTTCTGGTGGAAAAGTGCCCCGAGCCGGGGAATGCGCGAAGCCGGACACTTGGTCAAGGAAATGCCCTGCCTGAAGGCCGAACGAAGTCAAGAATTAGCGGCTAGCGCGGGGAGAGAATAGAGCGTCCACGCCCGGACCGTTCATGGGGACTCACGTTTACTCAACCCTCGACCAGAGGCGCTGGCCTTATCAATAAGCCCAGCAATGTAGGCTCCCGCCATTTGTTCCTTCCGGAGGTTCTCTTTAGTGCTTTAGCTCTGTATCGAGAGATGGGCAAGTTCTTGGCAACCGTCGGTTCCCGAGACGTGGTGTACACATCCGCATCATTGGCCAAATGGTCCGTGGTGACAACGAAATAAGCGTGGTCGGAACGGAGAGTGAAACATTACTCCCCGGGCACGGGAAACCCTCCTTACATTAAGGATAGAGCCGCGGAGGAAGCGCTGGGTCTTTCCGGGACCGGGCAATTCCGGGCATCTGGTCAGCATTCAGAAATCCCCGTGTGGTCAAAAAACTCATCGGGCGGCTCAGCTTCATGCCGCTTCGCGCTTATAGTATTTCAGCAGTCCACCCAGCCGCTCCCGATACCGTACCTTTCCCTGTTTCCGACCCGCCGGTTGATTCCGCAGCGAAAAAAGAAGCAAGTTGTCTTTGCCTGGTGATTTCGTTCTTCATGGTAATGGGCTTGGTAATGGTGTAGAGCCCGTCTAAGCGAACCTTCCCCGCACAGGATCAGCTTCGACAGGCATTCCTCTTTAACAGATCTGACCCAGCGTTCCGCATACGCGTTCAGATTCGGACTTCTGGGCGGCAAAGCAAGGGTCTTTACGCCTCCTGCGTGGATC